>CAMFLN010000309.1 GCA_945957305.1 uncultured Planctomycetaceae bacterium
GCATTACCGTTCACGGCCACATTGCCAGTGATCGAGGGCGTGTTCCAATTGACGTTGCCGCCAACCAACAGGCCGCCGTGCAGAGTGTTGTACTGATTCGTGAGATTGCCGCCGACAATCAGGTTGTACGAGTTGCCTGGCGATTGCGTGCCGACAGTCCAGCCGCTGCCATTGAGAGTAAAGTTCGCGTCACCGCCGACGGCCACGCGTCCTTCGGTATCGCTATTACTTTGCGTATTATTGCCGAAGACAAAGACGTTGAAGTCCGCGGCTGGTCCGAGAGCAAGAGGCCCTGCCCAGGCGATAGAACCGCTCTCGGCGCAGCTGGCCAGGACCACGAGTAATAAAACAATGCGGGCGCACACTCTTCGCAGATTCACGGGCGTTCTCCGTTCCGTCGTTAACAAGCACAAACAACAGCCGCGCACTGCGTGCTCCTTTCAGCTCGCCGTATCGCGACCGGGAGCCAGCCTCATGGCTCCTGTAATCACACTATCCAGCTTGACGTGGCCTGGCCGATTCGACGACCCCCTCGCGCGGGTCGCATGCATCCACCTGCTCAACTTTGCACGCGAGAAAAACCTTACACCTCAATCATTCGCGCCAGATGGTATTACCCTAACTCGGGCTGAGGTTTCGGTTCTACGCGACGTTCCGGCGGTTTGTTTAGCCGACATTCTTGTCGTAATAGCCAGTTCACTCGCCACGTTTAGATTTATCGAGATTCCGCGGCCTGTGCAGCGCCGTTGGCGCAGTGAATGCGCACTGAAAAAAGAAAAGCCAAATCACCGGTTGCAGTGCGCAGCGTACCGGCAATAAAGACGTGCAACGCTGCTCAGAAATTTCAGTCAAGCGCCGCATACAGCAGCAGCAGAAGAAGAAGATCACGAAAGCCCGAAAGCACGAAAGATGCCATGACGAGCGGCTGAGCGGTAATGGTCACCCGACGGTGGAATCAATACCGTCATTTTCGTGCTTTCGTGATCAGGACTGTGAATTGCGCAGCAGCGCACATCGATCACTGAGAACGTCGTTGCTAGCGGACGTTGCTGGACGTGCCACCGGCGGCCGGGATGTAGCACTTTTCGACATAGTCGCGCACCATCCGGTCAGCATTAAACCGCCAGCCCAGGGTGCGGATCGCTGTCTTCATGCGAGCGATCCAAGAGATCGGCAGGCCGTCGCGATCGCGGTCGTAGAAGAGCGGGATCACCTCTTCTTCCAGCGTGCGGTAGAGCGAATCAGCATCGACGCGATCGTGGACGTCGGTCAGCACGTGTGTATCGCCGCAGCCGACGGAAAAGCCGTTGCTGCCGTCGTAGGCTTCAGCCCACCAGCCGTCGAGTACCGAAAAGTTCAGCCCGCCGTTGAGGACGACTTTCATCCCGCTGGTGCCCGACGCTTCCAGCGGGCGCCGCGGCGTATTGAGCCACAGGTCGACCCCTTGCACCAAGTGCTCGCCCACGTTGATGTCATAATCCTCGACGAACATGATCTTGCCGAAGAATTGTGGATTGCGCGTGAAGCGCGCGATCTCCTGCAGAATTTCCTTGCCGGGCAAGTCGCGCGGATGGGCCTTGCCGGCGAAGATGATTTGCACGGGAAGCTGCGGATCGTTTATCAAATCCGCAATCTTCTCCAAGTCCTGGAACAACAAATTGGCGCGCTTGTACGTGGCAAAGCGGCGGGCAAAACCGATCGTCAAGGCATCTGGCCGTAACGCGCGCCCCAGGCGAGCGACGATCTCGCGCGGCTCGCCCCGCTCTTCGGCCTGCCGCATAGCGCGTGCCCGCACAAAGCTGATCAATTCCGATTTCAGGACCTGATGAGTTTCCCACAGCTCGCCGTTGTCGATTGCGCCGATCTTTTCCCACAGCGCGGGATCGCTGGAGCGGCGAATCCAATCTGGTCCCAAATGCCGGTCGAACAATTGACGCATTTGCGGCGCCAGCCAGCTGGGCACGTGAATGCCGTTGGTAATGTGGTCGATCGGCACTTCATCTTCGGTGCGGCCTGGGTACAGACATTGCCACATGGCGCGGCTCACATCGCCATGCAGCGAGGCCACGGCGTTAGCCCGCCGCGAATTCTTCAGAGCCAACACCGTCATGCAAAATTCTTCATCGCTACTGTCAACATTGACACGTCCTTGTGCCATCAAGCTCTCGAACGACAGGCCCAATCCGTCACGCAGCGGGCCGAGATGCTCTTCGATTAGCGCATCCGAGAAGCGATCATGGCCGGCCGGCACTGGCGTGTGAGTCGTAAAGACGACCTGCCGGGCCACCCGCCGCCGGGACTCGTCGAAGCTGATTCCTTCGCGTTGCATCCGCTGACGAATCATTTCCAAACAGGCGAATGCACTATGCCCCTCGTTCAAATGCAGAACGCCTGGGACAATCCCCAGGGCTTCGAGCACACGCACGCCGCCCACGCCTAAGAGCAACTCCTGCCGGATGCGCACGCGGGTATCACCCCCGTAGAGCCGTGCGGTCAGGTCGCGATCCTCCGGCGCGTTTCCTTCTACGTCCGAGTCGAGCAGATACAAGATGTTGCGCCCCACCGCCACCCGCCAGACGCGGGCGTACAGCAAGCCTGTGCGCGTCTCGAGAGTGATCGTAATGGGACGCTGATCGCGTCCGAGGGCCAACTCCATGGGCAGTTTCTTGACGTCGACTTCCAGGTAGTCTTCGCTCTGCCACCCTTCGGCCGTCAAGCGTTGGCGGAAATAGCCCTGGTCATAAAACAGGCCCATTCCCACCAGGGGCACGCCCAGATCGCTCTCGCTTTTGAAATGTTCGCCGGCCAAAATGACCAGGCCGCCCGAATAAATCGGCAACGATTCGTGCAGGCCGAACTCGGCCGAGAAATAAACCACCGGTCGCGCCCGCAAGACGCCCGTGTGGCCCGCGCCCCAGGTGTCATCCGCTTTGAGGTATTCTTGCATGCGGCGATAGGTGTAATTGAGCGTGCTGTGCAACATGTGCTTGCGCAAGCGCTCTTCGAGCTGGTCCATCGAGATTTCGCTCAGCAGCGCGATCGGATTGTGCGCCAACTCGTGCCAGCGCACCGGATCGAGCTCGCGAAACAACGATTCCGCTACCGGGTCCCAACTCCACCACAGGTTGCGCGCGAGTGCCCAGATCCGCTCGTAGGCCGGCGCGATGAATTGTTCGAGATTGCGGGCCTCGCTGACAATCGGCGCCACTTGGTTAGCGGCCTCGATCATCATCGCCGTTTCATCGCGCGAAAAAGTCCGCGCCTCGCGCGTTTGCACGACCAGCACGCCTTGGATCACACCCTGATCCAGCAGCGGCACGCCCAGAAACGACCGATAGGGCTCCTCGCCCGCCTCGGCAAAATATTTGAAGCGTGGATGACGGGGTGCGTCGTCCACCACGATCGGCCGCAGCTGTTCGGCCGCGAGCCCGGTGAGCCCCTCGCTCAGCTTCATCGACACGCGTCCCACGCTTTCGGGACGCAGACCGACGGTGGCGGCCAAGACCAGGTTCGCCCGGTCCGGCTTGATCAGATAAATCGAGCAGACGTCAGTGCGAAAGTGTCGCTGGATCAGTTGCACGACGTTCGTCAACGTGCCGGCCGGGTCGGCCGCCTCGGCAACCAATTGCGCGATGGCATCGAGAGTCAACGGATCCGAAATCGTTGGTGTTGATTGCACGGCAGGATCTTCGAGCAGGCTCATCGGTGGTCCCCCCACAGGACAATAAGGGGCGGGCGGGCACAATGATTCGTTCCGACCCCTACGAATAGCGGCATCAGGTGCGTTCCGCTTCAGGCACATTACATGCCGCAAATCAGTTTCCTCCGCGAATCTACGCTACGCGCAACCTCGCTCAGCTCGCCTAAAGTCAATCAGCTAGGGAACAAGCAGCTGTTTCCCGCACTCGGGCCGAGACGACGGGACGCTCCTTGTTTCCTCCTCCTTCCGCCTCGCGACACCGGGACTGCCACTGCCATAGGCAGCGATCGCACAAATCTTCATCCCTCGAACGTTTGCGAGCGCCGTTACAGTTTGCCAACAGGTGCTGATGCGCTGCTCGCAATCGGGTTAAACCGCCGGCGCGCGTGCGACTTCGACCTGAAAGCCACTTCGCCCGTGGCCCCGGAGCGGGTTGGTACACCCTTTGCTAGGAACGAGTGAGAATCAATAAAGGCCCCTCTGGGGCCACTGACTCGCCGCTGCTTCTGACAGACAACGCATGAAACGAATCGGCATTTTGACTGCGGGCGGGGATACGCCGGCCCTCAACGCCACCATGTACGGGGCCGTGGTGCGCGCGAATCAATGCAAGGTCGAGGTCCTGGGATTTATTAAGGGCTTTAGCAGCCTGTTCAATCCGCGCGTACCCCATCTCAGGCTCAATCCGCTTTTCACTTCGATCCCTGAGTTAAACCCCACCTACGGCGGGACGATCGTCGGCGCGTCGCGCGATTATGTCGATCCTCGCGATCGCGGCACCATCGAAGAGATCGCCGATCGCATGAAGCGATTGGGGGTCGAGGGGCTCATCTGCATCGGCGGCGACGGGACGCTCAGCGGCATGCAGGTCTTGTCGGATTACTTTCCCACAGTGCTAGCGCCGAAGACGATCGATAACGATCTAGGGCTCAACTACCGGCACGAGCCCGATGAATGGCAGCGCGAACCGTGCGAACAGCCCCCCGGATACAAGTATGTTCGCACTCCGGCACGGGTCCGCTTCGAGCTGGACCACTTGATCAACTACGTCACCCCCGGTTTTGCGACCGCGGTCTATGTATCGGCCTCGGGCGTGCAGCGAATTCGCACCACGGCCGAAAGCCATCGCCGCATCGCGATCGTCGAAGTCATGGGCCGGCATTCCGGCTATTTGGCGCTGGGCGCCACCTATGGCCAGCCAGACCTGGTGTTGATCCCCGAGGCTCCGCTGAATATCGATCGGGTGGTGGAGCGCGTCATCGAACTGTACGACCTGCAAAAGAACGTCGTCATTGTCTGCGCCGAGGGGATCGTTGACGAGAACGGCCACGAACTTGGCGCGGTCCACAACTCGACCGATCCCGCCGGCAACAAAATTCTTAGCGGCGCCGCCGAAGCCCTGCGCGCTTTGCTGATCGAGCGTTTAGGGGATAGTTACTTCACCTCGAAGCGGCGCAACGAATCGGCGCGGGCTGCGATCTTTACGCGAAAAGTCGGGCATACCCAGCGCGGCGGCCGCCCGATCATGTTCGATTCGTTCTACGC
>CAMFLN010000310.1 GCA_945957305.1 uncultured Planctomycetaceae bacterium
GTTCACGACCGCCGCTGTTGCTACGAGCCATGTGACGATCACCGGCCAGGGATCGCAATTTACCGCGCAAACGTTGAATCTGGCCAATACGCAAGTCAAGTTGTCCGACGGTGGAGTTCTGACGGCGGCGAGTGTAAATGCGGCGAATTCCGTTATCGACGTCAGCGGGGGTGGTGTTTTCACCGTCGGTGCTGTGGCGGACGCGCTCACTGCCACGACGGCGACAGCCACGGCAATCACTCCCGGAACCGTCCAGATTGATCCCACGGGGACCTTTACCGGTTTGAGCAAGATCATCGGTTCGGTCATCAACGCCGGGACACTTTACCCAAAAGACCAGGTAAGCCCTTACACGCTGAGCATCACGGGCGATTACACGCAGTTAGCCGGGGGAAAGTTGAAACTGGATGCGGCCGGCGCTCCCTACAACGCCAGCCATCACTTGGTGGTCAGCGGCAATGCAAGCCTGGCCGGCGAGATTGATGTAAACTTTCTCGTGCCGCCTGCACTCGGGAACGTATTCCGACTTGTTTCAGCGGGAGGGACTCTCTCACACAGCGGCTTGTCTTTCTCCGTCACCGGACTACGGTCCGGCTTGGGATATTCGACCAGCTTTAACGGCGGTGACCTCTACATGACGGTCGTCCCTGAACCGAGCGGTTACGGCCTAGCTGCGGCCGGGATCGTCAGCTTATGCTTCTACTGCCGACGTAGAGCCGGTTAGACATAGCTGCCTTTTGCCGAGTACAAGTTGTCAGGTTCCGTAGTTAAGAAAGAGCTCCGCACCACGCGCACGAGCGCTGCGCCGGCGAAGCCGTCACAAACGGTCGCTGGCGTGGCGCTCGTCGTGGCGGTTTTGGTCGTGTACTGGCCAGTGTATCGGGCCAGCTACATCATCGACGACGACATCAACATCACCGCCAATCCCACGTTGTTGAACGTCGCCGGGCTGAAGCGCATTTGGTTCGAACCCGGCGCGGTGCAGCAATACTATCCGGTCGTCTATACGACATACTGGATGGAATATCGGCTGTGGGGTTCAGCACCGCTGGGCTATCACCTGGTGAACGTGCTGTTGCATGCGGTGAACGTCTTGTTGCTGTGGCAAGTGTTGCTTCGCTTGCAAGTTCCGGGCGCTTGGTTAGCGGCCGCGCTCTTTGCGCTGCATCCGGTCGAAGTCGAAACCGTGGCCTGGGTGAGCGAACGGAAAAATGTCTTGTCGCTGACCTTGGCCTTGGCGGCGCTCGTCTGTTATTTGCGCTTTGCGCCAGCGGACGATGAGAGAGCCTCGTCCACACGGGGCGCTTGGCGATGGTATGCCTTGGCGCTCGTTCTATTCGTTGCCGCGCTGCTCAGCAAAACGGTTGTGGTTACCCTGCCCGCGGTGTTGGTAGTGATCTACTGGTGGCGGCGGGGCCGGTTCCTGGCCCGCGATATCGTGCCACTGCTACCGATGTTTGCGCTGTCGCTGTTGTTAGGCCTGGCCGGCATGTGGCTCGAGCGTAACCATGTGGGGGCGGTGGGGGACGAATGGTCCCTCACGTTTGCCGAGCGTTTCCTTGTGGCAGGCCGCGGGTTGTGGTTTCAATTGGGCAAGCTGTTCTGGCCGGCGCCGCTGGTCTTTTTCTATCCACGCTGGACGGTCGACGCATCGCAGTGGTGGCAATGGCTGTGGCCGATCGCCGCGCTCCTGGCCCCAATCGGCTTGTGGTTGATGCGAAACAAAATCGGCCGTGGCTCGCTGGCGGCGTACCTGATCTATGTCGGCGTGCTATTGCCGGCACTTGGATTTATCAACGTCTATTTTCACCTGTTCTCTTACGTTGCTGACCATTTTCAATACCACGCCAGCCCCGCCATCTTCGCCTGGGTCGCCGCGGCTATGACCTTGCTGGCTTCACGAGGGACGACTCACTCCGCCGGCTCGGCTGACATTGCGACGTCAGCAGTTGTACCAGCGGGCGGGCGGGGCCTGTGGTGGGCGTCGGGCACGGCGGCCGTCTTATTGCTCCTCGCCGGGTTGACGATGCGCGCCGCGGCGCTCTATCGCGACGAGGAGACGTTGTTTCGCGACACCATCGCCAAGAATCCCACGTCGTGGATCGCCTGGTCGAACTTGGGTTTGGCACTGGGAGCGCAAGGGCGGCACGACGAGGCGCTGGAAATGCTCGCGCGCGCTCTGGAACTCGACGCCGGCAAATCGCGAGTTCACTACAACTACGCGAAACTATTGCTTGATCGCGGCGAGACGCGCGGTTTCTCGCCCGGCGACCTAGAGCAGGCAATCCAACACTTTGGCGAAGCAGGCCGGCTCGAGGAGCACTGGGCAGCTCCGCATGTAGGACTAGGCGCGGCGCGTTTGCGCCAACAGCAGTTCGCGGCGGCGCGCGACAGCTTGCAAGACGCTCTCGCGCGCGAGCCCGAGAATGTAGATGCGCTCTATACGCTCGGCCTGCTGTGCATCGAAGAGAAAGAGTTCTCTCAAGCCGAGCAATTCCTAACGCACGCGGTGCGCCTTGACCCGGGCCGTGTCGCCGCGCGCCTCGCGCTCGGACGCGTGCTAGCTGAGCGGGGTGAAATGGCAAAGGCGGCCGAAGAATTCGCAGCGGCCGTGGCGCTGCGCCAAGACGACGTCGCCGCCTGGACCGAGCTGGCCGTAACGCGCATGAAACTAGGGCAGGTCGACAGTGCCGTCGAATGTTTTCGCGAAATCGCCAGGCTGCAGCCCAACTCGCTCGATGCGCAAAACAATCTGCGGGCTGTGCTCGAATATCAACGGCAGCACGCTGCGGGCGTGCCCCCCACCGCGGCTGGTCCCGGCAAATAATGCGCTAATGATTCATGCCGCCACCCACGCCGCGCCATTCCCGCCCTCGTAAAGCTCTCGTACAATGCGACGAAGGACAGGGCCAGCGACTGCCATGCAGGGGCGATTTACTGCACGCAAGCGCTCAGGGGCTAAGGGAGTAACCAATGTGGTTTCGGAGTTCTCGGACTCTAGGGAAAAAGCGTCGATTTAAACCTCGCATCGAACAACTGGAGAATCGTGTTTGCCCTAGCGTGACCGTCACGGCGGCGCCACTCGTTCCGGGTCGCCCGGCGTTTGGCACTCGACTCGATATTCTCGGCGACTCAGGCGCCGATACGATCAATATCCAGGACAGCGGCAACGGCAGCATCACCGTCACCGACGGTACCGGTCAATGGCTTGGCCAGGCGTCCGGCGTTCGCTCGATTCGCCTTGAAGGTGGATCGGGAAACGACACCATCAGTTATAAGCTGCTGAATCCGCTGACCGTCAACCAGTCGGTCTACATCGAACTCGGTAGCGGCGGCAACAATTACGCGAACCTGGATTTCTCGCCTGGCATTCAAAATGCCAGCCTGACCGTATGCGTTACCGGCAGCGTTGGTAACGATACGATCCTGGCGTCGGTCGGCACACTGACCCACGCCCGTTCGACGTTTTTTCTGGTCGGAGGGGATGGTAATGACAACATCCAGTTCGGCGCGCCCAGCGGGCTGGATGCTCAATCGTCGATGAACGTCATGCTCAATGGCGGCAAAGGGAACGACAACCTGCAGGCCGCTTATTCCGGACTGGTGTTTGGCGCTCTGAGTGTTGCGGCCAACGGCGGAGACGGCGCTGACGACGTGAACATCAACATCAAGGTCGAAGAAGATAGTACGGGCAAAGTGGCCGGGTGGGCGGCCGGCGACGCCGGCAACGACAAGGTCACCCTGTACATGAACGATTACTCGGGTGACTTAATACGCAGCACGTTGTCCTTGCTGCGGGCGACGATCGTCGATACGCCGAGCATGACCGACATCAAGTTGACGCCCAATGTCACGGTGGCATCTCGACCGCCGCGATTCAGTAAATGAGTTTTGGCGACCGGTGATCAACAGGCAGGCGCGAGCAAATCGCGCCTGCCTGTTTTTTTGCGCTCGCTGCCGGGGCGAGATCCTTTTCCCTAGAGCCGGTTGCAAAACTCCATTGTCGATACGGCCGGGGTGCCACTGCCCGCTTGCCTAGCAGCGTTTTGCCGACGCACGCACGGCTGGACCAGCCAGCCGTGGCACCCAAAATCAGTTTCGAAACCACCAAACTACTTCTAATTTTCCTTGCGCAGTCTCCGTTTGTAGCCCACGCGCAGCGCGGTCAAGGCAACTGCTGAGAGAACTAAATGAATCGTTGCCGGTTCCGGCACGGCTGCCGCGCTGGCGGAACCCGAGGTTTTCAGCCAGTTCGACGCGATGAGCGCCAGGTCCTGGCCGTTGACGATCGCGTCGCCATTAACATCCCCGGCCGTGTCGAGGCCGGTGTGCAACCAGTTGCTGGCCACGATCGCGATGTCTTGGCCGTTGACGATGCCGTCGTGGTTGGCATCAGCCGGCAGCGCCGGTGCGACGACATGGTTCAGCGCGGGATTCAGATTCAGCACCATCGTGCCGACGTGATTCGCGTAGTTGCGAAAGTCAAAATAGACGTGGTTGAAATTCCCATCGGCGCCGCCGAACAGCGTCTCTAGCCAGCCATTGGTCAAAAAATCCATGCCGAAGACGCCCGCGATATCCGGGGTGATGTCGTACACGCCGACCTGCAGCCCGGTCCACGTCAGGTTCACACCTTCTGTGGTCTTGAGCGCGAGCGAACCGACATCGACGATCGGCACTGTAGCGGTGCCGGCAATTCCGCTGAGGTCGAGCGAGTCGACGGCGTCATTCACCGGGTCGATCCCCAAGGCCAGAGCCGTGGCGGTCGAGATAATTGAAATCTGCGCGCCTGTGTCGACGATAAAGCGGCCGTCGAACACGTGATTCTGATTCGTTAATTGAACGGGCGCGGTTGAGAGGGGAGCAAACGTCGGCAATGGATCATTCGGATGTTGCTGCCCTGTAGGAGGAAAATCCTGCAGCGACAAGGGAACATGATATTGCGCGGCCGCGATGGGCGGGGCGGCATTCGAAAAGCTCGTCTGTAGCGTGTCGAAGTTTCCGCCTGACCAGACAGTCATATCCAAGTCCGTTGTCCTGCCCATCATGGCGGGCGTGCCGACGATCCCGTCAAAGCCGACGTCGGCGTCCGCATTGGACATCAAGCGCACGTTGGGTAACGCCAGGGGCAGTCCGTTGTCCCCCGCGAAATTGAGTTCGTATGGCTTCGAAACATCCATGATCGCCGTACCGCCGATGCCGATGCCCAGCATGCCCGGGGGGCACCAGCCGGCGCCC
>CAMFLN010000311.1 GCA_945957305.1 uncultured Planctomycetaceae bacterium
ATGGCGCTGCGCAGCGCCTGCCCGATGAATCTCGGCAAGCGCTTCGCCACGCGCCAGCATCTCCGGAATTTCCGGTTCGCGATTTGCGCGACGATTGACCGCAAACTTAGCCTGGCCCTCGCGGGCGTCGAGCGTCGCCGGTCGCAGGTCGGCGAGCGCCTGGGCAACCGTGTCGACGATCTTACGCTCCAGCTTCTGGGAGTAAGACTCGACCAATGCCATCTGCACGTCGTCGAGCGGATAATAATCCAGCAGCGACTCGCGCACGACCGGTCCGCTGTGAGTATGCGAGGCGGTGAGCATCACCTCGGCCGGCGTCAGTCCACACCGATCCTGCAACGCGGTGCGCAGCGCTTCGACCATCACCCGCGAGTAGCCTAACAGGTCCGACGTGATCAGCACGGCACGTTTGCCGCGGGCGTCTTGCAACGCCAGGACCTTCACCCACAGTTCATGCTCGGTGCCCTCGGCTGGTCGGTCTCTTCCGCCGTACCCAGCCAGCCACATCGGGCGTTCGGGCGTAATGACCGTTCGCGCCAGTCCGGCGCGCCACGTTCCATTATCACCATCAGCGCGCGCTTGGAGTGAACTGACGGTGCTGCAGAGTCCCAGGGCGAGAATCGTGAATTTCGCGATGCGTTTCATGCGTGCGATTGTAGCACGCAGATGAACGTCGCTCACCAATTCATCATCACGGCCAGGCGGTTGAGAAAGATGACGGCGCCGACGACCGCCGAACTGAGCGAGGCCACGAGCACCGCGCCGCTGCCGATGTCCAGTGCATCGCGAATGTGCGGATTGTGCCGCTGGTCGATCGCCTTGGCCAATCGCTCCAGGGCCGAATTCAGCATTTCGGTGGTCATCACGGCGCCAATGCATAAGAGCAGCACACACCACTCGAGAAGTGCCGCCTGCAGGATCAGCGCCGCGGCCAGGACCGCGGCGGCCATAAAGAAGTGGACGAAGAAGCTGCTTTCGCCGCGCACCCCCAGTTTTGTTCCGCGAAACGCACAGCGGAACTTTTGCACCCAGGACCCGGCAGCCGGTTCGCGTTTCGCCATAACTTCGTTTCTCGACTCGATGGTTTGCGGCGCGTCGATGTCACACGACAGTAGCGCCTCGCGGCTCCTGACTCAGACGCGCGGCATGGTTTACTCTAAGCCATTGACGCCCGCGATGGGAATCTGCGCCCCGCCGACCCGGCCCAGGGTGGTGCGCGGCAAGAAGCGTGGTTCGATCATGAAGCTCAAACCGTAGTTCTTCTTGCTGGCGTCGACCGTGCCGCCGATGCTCATCAAGAACGACTCGCCGACGCGGGTCAACATGAATTGCTCGCCGATATTGCCGTTGTGGGCCACGTCGACGGTGGCTCCGGCCGAGGAAATCCACTTTTCGCTCATGCGGTAACTGTACGAGGCAATCAGCACTTCGCTATCGACCGGTGTAAATGCGTTGGCGACGTTCGGACCGTTGATCGAACGGAAACCTAAATACATGCTGCCACGCGGCGGGCGGTTGATGAACGCGCCCACCGTGGCAATACGCTGCCCTTGATTGAAGAAGTCGAAGATACCGTCGGACAACAGCGTCACGCGATCGCCGATGTGCCAGGTCAAGTCGTACTGCGTAAGGCCAAACACCTGGCCGAAGTCGTCGCGATTCGCCTGGGGGAAGATGCCCGTCGACAGGTTGAACGAGATCCAGTCAATGATGTGCTGATTGCCAGGCAGGCCGCGCTTGGTCTGCCAACGCTGCTTCAGCCCGACGCGAATCGCGGTCATGTCCCCCGCAATTTCCGGCGAAGGGGACGTAACGGCGCTCGCCAAACCATAGCGCAATGCGTAATACCGCGGATCCCATTGAGCCGGGACGAACGAGTTATTGAACGTATTAAAGGCAAAGCGGCGATTGAACGCTTCGATGTTGTCGTCATCGATCGGATCGTACAGCGGCAGGTTTTGGAAATCCTGCGTGGCTCCGGCCCACGAAGCGTCGACGTCGATCAATGCTTTGTGTGCGATGCCGTTGACATTAAAGAGGGTGCTCTGAATCGTCGGATCGACCGACCAGAAGGGGAACGACGCGCGTACGCCGAATTGACCATAGGCCCGGTTCATGGCGCCGGCGGGCACGCGGAAATTCGGCACGCCTTCGAGCGTTTCATCCCAGTGC
This sequence comes from uncultured Planctomycetaceae bacterium, assembly GCA_945957305.1. Taxonomy (GTDB): domain Bacteria; phylum Planctomycetota; class Planctomycetia; order Pirellulales; family JACPPG01; genus JACPPG01. Next base: position 2,173 of record CAMFLN010000311.1, read on the forward strand.
GCCAATTGCCCCAAGGCGTACGGCACAAAGTTAACGTTGGCGAACTCGAACGGCAGATCGAGCTCCTGCGTGGTGAAGTACCGCCCGCCATGCACGTTCGCTTCCCACGGCAGCCAGTTGAACTTGGCGATTTCGCTGGGGTCGGTCGGCCGCGCGGCGATCAGCATATTTGCATAACCGGCACTGGAATGCTCGTACCAGGTCAGCCGATCGTCGAGCAGGTTTTGACCGATCCAGAAATGGTCGAGCCGCGGCAGCCATTGCGTCTGCGTAAACCAGTCGTTGATGCGGACGCTGCCCGTGACGTTCCAGGTCGAGTTCCCCCGATACTGCTTGAGCATCAGGTCGGTGTCATAGTCCTTGCTCTGGTCCCACTCGCGCTCGAAGTATTGTTCGAGGAAGTTGCGGTCCGAGATCAGGCCGGCCTCGCCGGTGAACTGGAAGTTGTTGTTCAAGTATTGGCGGTGACGCGCCAGGAGTTTGTAACGGTCCGTTCGATCGGGCTCGGGCAGCAGGTTCATACGATCACTGCCCAGCGTGTCCAGACCGTGATCGTGGATACCCCAGGCATCCAGGAAGCCGTTGTGCGGACCTTGCAGCCCGAACAATTCCGACCCACGCCAACGATAGGCGGTGCCCAGTGCCGGGCCACGCTTGGTGAAGTAATCGGTGCTGAACGTCCAGTCGGTGCCGGGCAGCCGCTTCAGCCCAAACACCTGGTACGCGTCCCAATCGACCAGGAATTGCTGACCGAAAATCTTGTCGCTCTTGAACCGCGCCTGGCGAATGTAGAAGTCCGATTGTTCAATGTCGTTTTTGATCACCGGCCAATAGAACACCGGCACATTATCGATGTAGACAAAATTGTTCCGGCTGGTCACCAGGCGGTCGTGCTGCATCACCGCTTCGCCGGTTTGCGGATCGACCTGAGGTTGTTTGGTAAAAGGGTCGACGACCGGCACCTGGTTGTCCTCGAACAGCATGCTCTTGGACTGCAAACGATAGCCGGGCAGGGCCAGGCGGCTGCTGGTGACATAGGCATTCGTGGCAACGAAGCGGCCGGGGCCCGTCTGCTGCACGACGTCCGCCTTCAGACGCATCAGGCCCGAGAACTTCGGCACGGGCGAGAGAATCTCGGCGGCCAGCACGGTGCCAATTTGGCTGCGGACGTCGTAATACATCCGCTGGGCGTAGATCGTGCGCTCTCCCTGGCGGAAGACGATATTCCCTTCCATGTAGATTTCGAGCGGCACATCCTCGGCCTGCATCGTTTCGCCGCTGGCGGCCGCTGCGCCGGTGGTCCAGATCACGACGTTATCGGCCGAAATATCAAGCACGCCGAAGTTCGGCAAATTATCGATGATGACGTTCACGCCTTGCCGGATCTGAATCACGGTCTGGTTCAGCTTGGGATCCGTTTCAACGCGAATATCAAAGGGCACGCGGCTACGCGAATGGAATTGAATGCGTCGTAAGCCAGGCCCCGCTCCGGCCGCGCCGCCCGGGGGGGCAGGGTTCTGCGCCACCAGCAGCGGCGGCGGACTGCTCGGGTTGCTCAAGCCCGGCACGGTCGAACTGAACCCGCCGGGCATGCTGGTCGTCTGATTCGGCGTGAACTGCACCTGTTTGACCTGTGAGTCGTCGGTGCCGTTACGCCGCGCCAAGGCGCGCCGATACAGGGCGGGCTTAACCGCTGGTTCCGTACCCGGGTTGGTAACACGCACGTCGACGTTGCCGCTCGACGTGAACTCGCCCAGCCAGGTTTTGTCGGCAATCGCGTTGGCCGGCTTTTCGCTCGGTGCTTGCCCGAGCGCGCCGCTGCCGATGAGCACGTTGCCGTCGAGATAAGCGATGACGCGGTTTTGCGCTTCGTCCGAGCTGACGTCGCGTTTGATCCATAACACCGCCTCATCGCTCGTGGCGCGCAAAGCGCCTTGCGCAACGGTGCATCCTCCGCGCAGGATCCAGACTTCGTGCGATCCTTGCTCCCAATGGTCGGCCTGATCGGCATCGACGGTAATGGCCGCCGTCGGGTCAGCTGGGGGGAGCGTGACTTCGCCCCGTGCTGCGCTGACCAGCAGCAGTAAGACATTCACGAGCAGCGCCGCGTGTGGCACCACGCGCGCACACCCTCGCCACGCAACGCGTCTGCGTCGCGCGCAGCATAAGCTCGGCGATGGAGTGATGGCAGAACTTGTCAGCAGAGTCGCAACCTCGACGTGACACGACGAACGTCGGCGCACGTCCTCAACTTCGCGCTCGAAATGAAGCGCGCGAACTGAACGAAACTTCTTACGAGATGTGAACTTCCGGAAAAGTAGAGGGCGGGATTATAGGGGCACTTCTGCCGCGGGGTCAAGGTAGTTTCGTGGCGAAGACTGGCTCTGTAAGTGACTAAGCTGCTTCGGTTTGCGCCACGATCTTTCGAGCCGCGATCCAGCCCGCTCCGGCCGCCGCCGCCAGCGCGACCACCGGCAGTACGGGAGCCCGCATCCGCATGTCGGTCCAATAGAACGCATGCACTGCGGTGAAACTGGCCGCTAGCAGCACGGCAAACAACCAGGGGGATCGCCACCAGCGACGCCTCAGGCTCCACGCTCCAACAAGCGCCAGCGTATGTTCCGCGAGATACCAACCGGCGGTGGCGTAGCGCAACTGCCGCTCCCCCTCTCCTTCTTCCGCGAGGGCCAAAGGCAACACCCCCCAGAAGCGCGACACGCGAAATGCCGTCGCGCGCCAGAACATGGCCGGCTCGGCGCGAATCGCCTGCCAGGCGGCGGCATAATCTGCGCGATCGAATTCAATCTCGTCGGCCGGTTCAACCACGAAGCGCTGCGGTGAGCGCTCCGCATGAAAGTCCGCGGCATCCCACGGTTCGCGCGGCGCTTCGCGCAGATGATCATAAAAGTCGGGGTTATTCGCCAGCCATAAAGTCGAACCACCGTGCGTCGTGGTAATCACCGGTCGTCCGAATTGGATCGCATTGCGCACTCCCCAAGGGGCCAGCACGACCGCCAGGGCCAGATACGACAAAATCAACGCGCGTCGCCGCTGTACCCCGG
>CAMFLN010000312.1 GCA_945957305.1 uncultured Planctomycetaceae bacterium
GCTCTTCCAAGGAATCGATCTGCACGGCCTGAAAGGCACAGAAATCCCAATCGCCATCGACGATCAGGTCGAGCTTGTTGCGCTGTTTTTGCGGGTCGAATTCGCCGTCGAACCAGGTGATGTCGACGCCTAGAAGATTTCCCCACAACTCGGCGGTGTCTTTGCCTAGCTTGCACCACGTGCTCTGTAGCCCGGCGTTGCCCATGGCGGCGCGGAGTCGTTTGCGATCCCCCGTCTCGCTGGTGGCGGATGGTGCGGTGCAACCTGCGGCCAGCGCAGCGAGCCCAAAGCCGGTCCCCGCCGTGGCCTGCAAGAAATCTCTGCGCGACGAGGCTTGTTCTTCACGACGGATCACGATCCACTCCTTGCAATGCGAATGTGGGCGGCGGGCTCAGGCGCTTAGCCACAGCGTCGGATTCAGGCAACGCTTCGAGATTCCCCCCGGAAGCTCACTGGCGACGGTGCAAACCGCCACTCTAAACGCGCATTCGCAGGGCGGCAAGCGACGCCGTGGCAGTTCATTTACAACTTGCCGTATGAATCGCGGTACGCGCTCAGCCTTGCCCGGCGCATTGCTTGCAGTAGTCCTGTTTCTCGCCTAGTTTAAGCCGCGGGCAGAACGCGAGTTTGTCGGCAGCAGCGCCAGAAACTATTCGTCCATCAGGAGCAGACCAGCGATGAGAAAAACACCGAGTACCCTGATTGTCGGACTGGTTTTGGGGGCCTCGCTTGCCGCGCAAGCCGCGGAGCAAGAACTCCCTGCTACGGCCAAAGCCGTCAAGCTGTTCGAGGTTCCGCACTACTGCGAAGGAGTTGTATTCGACCATGCCGGGCGAGGGTACGTCAGCGAAGGGGAAACGATCGTCCAGTTCACGCTCGATGGCAAGCACAGCAACTGGGCCGTGACTGGTGCGCCCAACGGGCACAAGGTCTTGGCCGACGGCACACACTTGGTGTGCGATGCCAGCCGACATGCCGTGCTGCGGCTATCGGCGGATGGCAAGCTCCTGGAACCAGCGTCGACCGAATGCAACGGGAAGTCGCTACGTGGTCCCAACGACCTATCACTCGATACGAGGCACGGTGGCTTCTACTTTACCGACCCCGGCGAGTCGAGCGTCGACAATCCGATCGGCACTGTGCATTACGTCGATAGCCATGGGATAACGCATCTGTGCGACGGCGGGCTCGCCTTTCCCAATGGCGTCGTCCTGACGCCGGACGGGAAGCATTTGTACGTAGGCGAGAGTCAAAAGAATCGGGTGCACGTCTATGACGTCGAAGCTCCGGGCAAGCTAGTCAAACGCCGCTTGCTGGCCGACCTTCCCAAGAAGGATCCGGCCCGCGGGCAGATCGACAATCAACCCGATGGCATGTGCCTGGATGCGGCCGGCAATCTTTATGTGGCGCACTACGGCATGCGAGAAGTGCAGGTGCTCAGCCCTGAGGGGAAGTTGATCGCCCGCTATCCGGGAGGAAACCTGACCACGAGCAACGTGGCCTTTGGCGGGCCGAAGATGGATCAACTTTTCGTCACCGGCGGCTTGGGTGAGGAAAAGGGGGGCGGCGGGCTGTTCCGCCTCGACCTGGGCGTCAAAGGCCTGGTCGTTTTGCCGGCAAAGAAATGACCACCGCGAATGCGCAGCTAAGGGGCAATCTGGGTAGCCTGCTGGCGATATGCTTCGCACAAGTGAGCACCGATTTCCATGGCCAGCAAGTTCGCGCGGTTCATGACATGACGAGCGCTGCGCCCGCCAAGCCCCTTTAAGACTCCCTCGAGAACCGCCAAGTGGAGTTCCAAGGTCTGGGCCGGCGAGACATTGGCCGTGGCGAGCAACTGCGCCAGGGCGTGCATCTCGACCGCCAGATTACCCGAGCCCATCATCACGTAGGTGCGCAGCAGCTCGCGATAGTGCGCTTCGAGTTGGGGCGGTAGCGGAATCCGGGCAGGTTCTACTGACGCACCTGCGGACGTTAACGGAACAGCACCAGCGAGCGAATCCAGCTCGCGCACCAGTCCCCGCTGCTCGCTAACAAGCTGAACGGCGTCGGACTGTTCGAGTTCCAATCGATGTTGGTCGGCTTGCGCTAAACGCCGATTCTCGCGCAGCAAGTAATGTCGCTCGATCGCGCGGGCAACGACCCAAATCAAGGTGCGCGTCGTCGTCGAGGGCACGCACAGATAGGCATCAGCGCGGGCTTCGAGGCAGAGCGCCGTCATTTCGGCTTCGTCTTGCTCGCCCAGTACAACGAGAGGATCCTCGCACCCGGCCGTACGCAGCGCATCCGCCAGGGCCAGGGCATCGAGTTCCTCAGGACGATGGCTGACAAGCACGGCGTCGAAAACGTCATCACGCAGCCGTCCCAGTCCCGCGGCAAAGCCGATCGCTTCTTCGAGCACGACGTCCGAGGCACTGTCGGCAGCCAGGGCTTCGGCCAACCAGCCACCGGTGCGCTCGTACGTGGTGACGTACAAGATTCGCATCCGCGGCGGCAATACGCCGACCCGCGGTACAAACATCTTTTTCGGTGAGCCTTTGAGGGCCGGATGCACGCAAGGTATCCTGGTGCTAATAGTAAATCAGGTGTGGGCGTCCGCCGAGGCAGGGTGGCATGGATCGCTCGCCAGCTCTCGCGGGCCGCATAGCGCTGCGGGACTCTAGCGAGCCCTGGAAAGTGCGTCAATCTCAGCCGGGGCGCGTGACGCTCGGTCGTGACTGCCAAGCCTGTAGAAACCGGGAAACAGCCAATTCTTAGGGTGGCTTAGTTTGAAAATTGCTTATCTCGATTGCCTGAGCGGAATCAGCGGCGATATGACTCTCGGCGCCTTGGTGGACGCGGGGGTCGACCTTGCAGCATTGAACGCGGCTGTGGAATCGTTGGGCTTGCCGGGCTGCCGCCTGGTGGCGCAGGATGTGAAGAAAAATGGGTTCCGCGCCACCCAGGTCACGGTCGAACACGAACCAGAGAATGCCCATCGCCATCTGCATCACATTACGGCGATGATCGATGACAGCCGCTTGACCGAGCGGCAAAAAGTACTCGCGAAGAAGATTTTTACGAAACTGGGTGAAGCCGAAGCCAAGGTCCATGGCACCACGATTCGTAAAGTGCATTTTCACGAAGTCGGAGCCGTCGACTCGATCGCCGATATCGTCGGCGCGGCCGTCGCGTGGGACCTGCTCGGCGTGGAACGCATTTATGCCTCGCCGATTCCCACCGGGCGTGGCACGATCCAAATCGCGCACGGGCGTGTCAGCGTACCCGCGCCAGCTACCGCCGAGCTCTTGCAAGGAATCCCCTTGGCCGACTCACAGGTGTCGTGCGAATTGACGACGCCCACCGGCGCCGCGATCGTGGCAACGCTTGTCGATGGCTTTGGGCCGATGCCGGCTATGACCGTTTCGCGAATAGGCTACGGCGCCGGACAACGCGACCTGGCCGAGCAGGCCAACGTCTTGCGCGTGTTTGTCGGCGAAGCAAAGGACGATTTTACGAGCGATCAGGTGTGGGCGCTGGAGACCAATCTCGACGATGTAAGCGGCGAAGTGGTCGGCTATTGCATTACGCGGCTGTGGGGAGCGGGCGCCTTGGATGTGTACACGACGGCGATTCAAATGAAGAAAAATCGACCCGGCGTCATGCTCTCGGTGCTTTGCCCGGCCGAACACTTGGAGCAGGTCGAAGGTATTATTTTTAGAGAGACGGGCACACTCGGCGTGCGGCGCTGGCTCGTCGCCCGCCATAAGCTTGAGCGGCAGCAACATGTGGTTCAGACCGAATGGGGGCCGATTGAGGGCAAGTTGGGTTGGCTCCCCGGGAGAACGCCAAGTTTTTCGCCCGAATTCGAGTCGTGCCGGCTGGTCGCCGAAAAACAGCAAGTCCCGCTCAAAGCCGTTTATGAGGCGGCGCAACGCGCCTTCACTGCAACTGGCGGAAACTAACTCGCCAGCGAACCTTTTTGGATGTCAACGGCGTCCGTAACTGGCATAGTCCTGTGCACAGTTGAAGTGCCCGAACCAGGAGAACAGATCGTCATGCGACCGATTGCCGAGGCGCTGGCGACCGACCTTTATCAATTGTCCATGCTGCAGTGCTACGACCATGCACAGATGCGTGGTATCGCAGTATTTGACCTCTTTGTCCGCCGCCTTCCCAAAGCGCGAAATTTCCTGGTTGCCGCGGGTTTGGCCCATGTGCTCGAATTGCTCGAAACGCTGCACTTCTCCGTTGAAGAGTTGGACTGGCTGCGCACCGAGGGAAGTCTGGCCCCTGATTTCATCGGGCGGCTGGCCGAGTGGCGATTCACGGGCGATGTGCATGCCATGCCCGAGGGGACGATTTTCTTTGCCAATGAGCCGATTTTGCGGATTACGGCGCCCCTGGCTGAAGCGCAGCTAGTCGAATCTCGGCTGCTGAACCTGGTGCACTTTCAGACGATGATTGCGTCGAAGGGGGCGCGGTGCGTTTTGGCGGCGCCTGGAAAATCGCTCGTCGATTTCGGCTTTCGTCGCGCCCATGGCGCCGAGGCGGGAGTTTTGGCTGCCCGCGCGGCGTACTTAGCAGGATTTGCCGGTACCGCCACGGTCGAAGCGGGACGGCAATTCGGCATGCCACTTTTTGGCACGATGGCACATTCGCTGGTGCAGGCCATCGGGGATGATGCGTCGGCGCTGTTGGCGTTTGCCCGCGCGTGCCCGGGCAACGTCGTTTATCTGCTCGATACCTTTGACACGGAAGCGGCGGCGCACACGTGCGTTCGCTTGGCGCCGATTTTGCGGCGCGAGAATATCACCTTGCAGGGCGTGCGGATTGATAGCGGTGACTTGAGCGCTCACGCGCAGGCCGTGCGCAAGATCCTTGATGACGGTGGTTTGACCGAAGTGAAGATCCTGGCAAGCGGGGGCCTTGATGAGTACGAATTGACGCGATTGATTGCCGATCAGGCGCCGATTGACGCTTTCGGAGTCGGAACATCGCTCGCTACGTCGGCGGATGCGCCCTATTTGGATATGGTTTATAAACTCGCCCAATATGACGGCCGCCCGACACGCAAGCGCGCGGAAGGAAAAGCAACTTGGCCGGGTCGCAAGCAGGTGTTTCGCGAGTTTAATGCCGCGGGAAAGATGGTGCGCGACACGCTCTCGCTCGAAGGCCAAGCGCGCAACGGAACTCCTTTGTTGGTGCCCGTGATGCGCGGGGGAAAACGTCTCGCCCCTGCAGAAT
>CAMFLN010000313.1 GCA_945957305.1 uncultured Planctomycetaceae bacterium
ACCTGGTGCTGTCGCAAGCCTATCGCCAAGAGTCGCACGCAGCAGAAACGACGGACGAACGAGATCCTGAGAACCGCCTGCTCGGGCGGCAGAATCGGCAGCGCCTCGAAGCCGAATGCCTGCGCGACGCGATGCTCGCGATCAGTGGACGATTGGATCGGTCGGCGGGCGGATCGACCATTCGTCCGGGCACAAAAGCCGATTATGGCTATGTCGACGATTCTACGCGGCGCAGTATTTACTTGCCGGTTCTGCGTAACGCGCTGCCCGATATCTTCGAAGTCTTCGATTTTGCCGACCCCAGCATGGTGGTAGGACGCCGCAACACGAGCACCGTGGCGCCGCAGGCGTTGTTCTTCATGAACGACCCTTTTGTCGCCCAGCAGGCGGCCGAAGCGGCGCATGCTCTGCTACACGCCGGCCTGGCTGATGACGGTCAGCGGCTGCAGCATGCTTTTCTGCAAACCCTGGCGCGCGGCCCAACGGCCGGGGAGTACCGGGTTCTACACGGCATGATCCTCCTCGCCGGGCCCTCGACCGCCGAGCGCGAACAAATGTGGCGTGACATTTATCAAATGTTGTTCTCCTCGCTCGATTTCCGTTATCGTGACTGACATGGGATCGGCATTGAATTTCGCATTCGATGGTTCGCGTCGCCGCTTTCTACAAAGTTCGGCGTGCGGTTTCGGCGCGCTCGCCTGGTCGGCGTTGGCGAACGAGAACGCCCGCGCGGAATCCTCGCCGCTACGATCACAGCCGCATTTCGCCCCGCGTGCGAAGCGAGTCATCTTCCTGTTCATGCAGGGAGGGGTGAGCCACGTCGACTCGTTCGACTACAAACCACGCCTGGCGGAGGATGACGGCAAGAAGATGCCGTTCGACGACGCCCGCAAGTTGGCCAACACTGGCGACGGCAGTTCGACACAGCGCGTGATGAAACCGCTGTGGAATTTTTCTCAGCACGGTCAGTGTGGGCGCTGGGCGTCGGATTTATTTCCGGAAATGCGCCGGCACGTCGACGACCTCTGTTTCTTGCACGGCATGCATACCGAGGGAGTCGCCCACGGGCCGGCCACCCTGTTTCTGCATTGCGGCGCAACTTCGTTTATTCGTCCCTCGATTGGTTCATGGATCACGTACGGGCTGGGAACGGAAAATGAAAACCTTCCCGGTTTCGTCACGATCAGTCCTTCGGCCGGAAATGGCGGAGCACGCAACTACGGGAGTGCCTTCTTACCAGCCGAATTTCAAGGGACGGCTTTTGGCAAGGCCGGTGCACCGATCAGTAAAGCCATGTTGCGCAATCTGGCTGGAGAGCGAACTGCGGCGGAGCAGCGTCAGATGCTCGACCGCCTGCAGGCACTCAACACGGTTCAACGCCAGCATGACGATTCTCAAGCGGATGCAGTCCTACGATCGTACGAGTTGGCGTGGCGCATGCAGCAGGTCGCGCCGGGCGTGCTCGATCTATCGCAGGAATCCGCCGGGACACTGGCGATGTACGGCATTGACCAAAGTCCGACGGACGACTTCGGCCGGCAGTGCCTGCTGGCGCGACGTTTATGCGAAAGCGGCGTGCGCTACATTCAAGTGACGTACGGCGACAACACGGCCAATCCTGCCTGGGATCAACATTCGAACTTGCCCAAGCACGGCGACCACGCGCGAGCCGTCGACCGCCCGATCGCCGGCTTGCTCGCGGATCTCAAACAACGCGGCTTGCTCGACGACACGATCGTCTGGTGGGGCGGAGAGTTCGGCCGCACCCCGTATGCCGAGAAGAATGGCACCGGGCGGGACCACAACCCACGCGGCTTTACGGTGTGGCTGGCCGGCGGAGGATTCAAGCCCGGCTTCGCCCATGGCGCCACCGACGACTATGGTCACCAGGCCGTGGCGGGACGCGTCCATATGCACGACCTGCACGCAACGATCCTGCACCAACTCGGCCTCGACCACGAACGTCTGACCTACCGCTACGCCGGACGCGACTTCCGGTTGACCGACGTGTCAGGGCGGGTGGTTCGCGAAGTGATTGAGACTTAGGGCGCAAATACGATTCGCTCGCGCTTACCACTGATCGATGCCGTTCGCGCCATCTTGGCGACCACGATCGCCTGGCATCATTTTGTGCTCTACGGTCCATTGGCCGAAGAAGTTCCTGAGACAGTCGCCGCGGGATTCTACTGGCTGAAGAATTATCGCTGGGCCGTTCAGGCGTTTTTCGTGATCAGCGGATATGTGCTGGCGCGAACTATGTCGCCGCGAGTGTGGAACACGGCCCAGGTGGGGCGCTTTGTTCTGCGGCGGTATTGCCGGCTGGGCATTCCCTATCTGGCGACCATCATGCTGGCGATCGCGGCGTGCGCGTTGGCCCGCCCCACGCTCGCCGAAAGCGTCATTGGCCCGCCCCCCACGCCTCCGCAGATAGTCGCGCATGTGGCCTTTCTGCAGGACATTCTCGGCTATCCCTCGCTCTCGGCCGGATTGTGGTTTGTGTGCATCGAATTTCAATTAGGCCTGATGTACGTGGGCTTGCTGTTGCTGCGCGATCTGGGAAGCCGTTGGTCGGGCCGCGCGACGGGCGAAGCCGCGACGGCACTGTTGCTAGTTCTCGGCAGCGCGCTGGCCGGCGCCAGCTTGTTCTACTTCAATCTTCACGATCGTTTTGACGTGTGGGGCATATACTACTTTGCGAACTTCTTTCTCGGGGTCATGGTTTACCATGCGCTGCAAGAGAATCGAGGACGGAGAGGGGCCTTTGTCGCTTACGTTGCCCTGATTGTTGCTGCACTCGCCTGGCAGTGGCGTTGGCGCCTGGCCGTGGCGCTCGTGACAGGGCTGCTGCTGTTCGCCAGCGGCCGGACGGGACTGCTCGAACGCTGGCCGCGCAATCGCGTGATCGCCTATCTGGGGCTGACTTCGTTCAGCCTGTTTTTGGTCCATTACCCCGTGCTAATTGTCGTGGAAGCGATTTGGGTCGAATCAAACTGGCTGACGCCCGCCGCCGCATGTGCAGGGTTAATCACGGCGTATGCAGCGAGCCTGCTGGCCGCCGCCGTCTTCTTTCGCTGCATTGAGGCCCCCGCAGCAAACCTGGGGCATCGTATCCCGTACCAACCGCCGTCAAGCTCCGCTTCCAAGGGACACATCCGGCTGACTTAATCCAGCAAACGCAATTCGGCCAGATAGATGGCCGTGATTGGGCGTCCGTCTTCGCCACGCTCGTGGCTGGAATAATACGAGAGCAGCGCGCGATCTTCTCCCAGCGTTGCGAAGCCGGGATAAGAGTTGTCGCCACCGCTGGGCAGTTCGACAATTTCCTGCAGCTCGCCGCCGGTCAACCAGTACAAAGCGGTGCGCGGTTCGCCGATCGACTTCCGCCCCCCGACGAGCCAGTGATCGTTCCAGCGAGCCAAGAGCGGTCCGCCGACTTGCCGCCCTAGATCCGTTCGATTCCAATCCTGATACGGCGCCTTCGCGGTGCAGAGTTGTGCGTTGGTGCGTCCGCCGCCGCGGGCGATTGCCACGATGCGTCCTTCCTCGTCAAAACGAAAGGCCGTTTCGTCACCGTGCAGTTCTTGGAAGAGTCCTTGTTTGGCCCAGACCAGCCCATCGTCGCTCACGAGCAACGCCGACTCGACACCAGCCGGCTCAGGTTCCTGCGATTCTTGAAACTCGTGCTTGCGCCGCCCGCAGAGGTAGGCCCTGCCGCCATGCTCGGCCGCGCGCCAGACATAGTGCCCGTAGGTGCCTTCGAGCATGACGGGGCCGTTCCACGCCTGGCCGTCAGCCGTCCATGCGCAATAACCCAGATGCTGGTTCAAGTCGCGTGTTTTCGGGGATGAATCGCCGCAATACCAGGTGCCGGTGTAGACGAACATCCGGTTTTTGAAGACCAAAAAGTGCGGATCGCGACAATCTCGCTTGGCGACGTGAAAATGATAGACCTCGCGCCACTCCTCACCGTCATCGCTTGCCAGGACCAAAATACGCGAAGTGGGGTGCACCATATGCCCATCGGGGCAGCTGCGAAAGGTCAGGTAGTAGGTGCCATGGAACCGACAGAGATCGGTGAAGGCATTGTGCTCGCCATTGTGAAAGATGCGGCGTACACCTTCGACTTTCACTCTCGGCGGCGAGGCATAAGCAGGATGCCCGCAGTCAGCCAATGCCCAACCAATTCCAACCATCACGAGTAACTGGCGGACAATCCTGCAGGATCGCGCGAGGGACTGCATGCGGTGACTCCTTTGACCTGGCAGCAGGTTGCTCGGCAAATGCAGAAATGGACAACCGGCCGGTGGCAATTCCGCCATCATACGTTCTCGCCCCTGTTTCGCGAGCCGCGGGCGCGCCTTCGCGACACAAACACACTGTTGCCTCCTTCTTCTCGCGCCGCGATAATCAAGGCCGTGAGTTAAGCGTTCAAGATGAATGAGCCCTGGGGAGACGAATCATGTCGACATGGATTTTGATCGCCGACGCGAGCCAAGCGCGGATTTTTGCGTCCGGCTTGCGCGAAGCGCCATGGACCTTGGTCAAGGAGTTGGACAACCCCCAGGGGCGGCTCGCCTCGCACGAGATCCATCCTTCATCGCCACCGGGGCGGATGCAGGAGAGCAAAGACCTGGGAGCGCGCCGTTCGTCCATGGAACCGCATACGACGCCCAAAGAAGCCGCCGGCGAGAGGTTTGCACATGAGTTGGCCGAATTAATCGAAGCGGCCCGCAACCATGTGCAGTTTGAGCGTCTGGTTTTGGTGGCGCCGCCCCACTTTCTCGGCGTGTTACGCGGATTGCTCAGCGGTCCCTCGGCCGCCCGTGTTACAGCTGCCGTCGACAAGGATCTCGTGGCGTTCTCTGCCGCCGAAGTGCGTGAACGGCTCTTGGACGTGGCGTTTCCGCAGTAGCCCTGGGGTGGCTGAACCGCCGACTTCGTTGCCCTAGGGATTCCGCCGTGCGGAAGCGAGCAACGGCCCGCACCAAGGGGCGTGGCAGGTTCCGTCCGCAGCGGTTGTGCAGCCCGGGCCGGAAGCCCTGTGGCACGTCTCAATCTGCCAACCCGAACTGATCCCGCGCCAATCGGGGGCAAGGACGCCTTCCCCGAATGGGGACCTATAGTTACACTACTGCCCATGCAAGGGGGGCCGTTGGTCCAGGCAGTCTTTATGCCTGTCGTCGGCGCAGTCCGGTCAATTGACAGTCCAGGCA
>CAMFLN010000314.1 GCA_945957305.1 uncultured Planctomycetaceae bacterium
GCGAATTCGAGCCAGGATCGATCGCATGGCGCAGAAGACAAAAAACTCTGTTCTGCCGTCGTCCAAGTTGCGACGCACGAAACTAGCCCGGGAGTTTTATGCGCAAACCGCGATCGAGGTCGCGCAACAGTTAGTGGGTAAAGTTCTGGTTCGTCAGAGTCGTGGTGCGGAATTGCGTGCCCGAATCGTCGAGACCGAAGCGTACCTCGGCCCGCACGATTTGGCCTCCCACTCGTCCAAAGGACGCACCAAACGCACCGAAGTGATGTTTGGTCCGCCGGGTCATGCCTACGTCTATCTGATTTATGGCATGTATGACATGTTCAACGTCGTGGCAGGATCCGAGGGAGAGGCGCAGGCGGTGCTGATTCGCGCGGCCGAACCGCTCGACGGTTGGAGCGTCAATCTCTCTGGGCCCGGCCGGCTCGCACGCGGCTTAGAAATCACCCGCTTGGACAACGGGCTCGATCTAACCGGAGAGCAGATCTATTTTCTCGACGATCCGCGCGACCGACCGCGGCTCAAGCGCACCAAGCGCATCGGGATTGATTACGCGGGCCAGTGGAAGCACGCCCTGCTGCGATTCTTGGATGCAGACACCCCTGTCGTGCGCAAATAGGTCGTCTAGGAACGCCGGACTCGGTCGGCGAGGTCCGCAATTCTGGCCTGGGCGAAAGCCATTTCGTATGACCGAATAGCAGGCAAATCAGCCCTCCTGGACTCATTCTCTAAGCTACCTTTGGGTTGCCTGAAGGGCCGGGATGCGAGGACCGGAAAGTCGAATGTTACACGGCGCCGGGCGCACCTGGATTTTCCTGGCGGCCGCGCTCGGGGCAGGCTAGATTACAAAAGTGTAATGTGATCTGCGCACTGTCTCATTTAGGTTCGCTTTCCCGGCATTACGGAGGATGCATCGCCCGTCGGCCAACGCTCATCTTGGGGGAGGGTTCTATGTGCCGCATGATGTGTCTCGTTTCGCTTTTGGCTGTCTGTTGCGCGAATACCTGCTACGGCGTTTCCGAAGTGCAACGGCAGCGCACCCCGCGTACCGACATGAAGCAGGACGTGGTGCCGGAGCCCAGGAACTCGGACGCCAGTTCGCGCATCCCTGATCGCGCCAAGGTGACGCTTGCGGACATCGCCGCCCGCGAAGCGGAATTGGAGAAGAAGCTGGAAGAGCTGGAGAAGCGCGAAGCCGCTTTGATCGAGCGGGCTCAGCGGCTGACTGTTCCGGTCGCCGTGCCTTCACAACAGCGAGCATTCCGCGGGATCACGACCGATCGAGACACGCGCATCCCGCAGTCGTATTACTACAGCGGCGAAGGCCACTTCATCGACTGACGCAACAGAAGGCTTATGCCGGCGCAGTCTTGCCCCAGGCCGCGTGCCTAGAACTCGATCTGAAACCGCATGCCGTACACATCGAACGGCGCGTAGCCATTGAAGACGGTCGCCGTCGGCGTGCCGGCCAGCGCCACGTTGTTGCGATAGACGGGCATGCTGTGGATCCAGTTGAACTGCACGCGCGTGTAGCGGTTCCACCACCAGTTGAGTCCCAATGTGGTTTCGTTCACCGAGCCGTAATTGGGATTTTGTGGATTGGTGCCGTTGGCGGTGATTTGTTGATTCTGCGGCAGCAGGTTCCTGCAGTCGAGGTCCACGTACGACCACCGAGCCGCCACCTGCCAGGCTCCCCAGCCGCCGAAGCCGCGTCCTTTTCCCAGGCCGAAGAAGTCGCTATACGGCACGACGTTATAGTCGAGCACGCCGGCCTGGCGGTTGTAGGCCACGCTTTCGCCCGTGAGGAAGTAGCCACACTGTGCGTAAGCGCCCGGCAGAAAGATCGACGGCCCATTCATCTGGTTCAGCGCCGTCAACATGAACTCGGATTGGAAGCTGGCCGACCCGACGTTGGCCGCCAATTCGGTGTGATAAAAGTGATAGCTGTTCGCCAGAATGCGCCCGGTGTTGAGCACGGGGGGAGTTCCGGCCGCGGTCAGGCCACCGCCGGTGACGTCGCCGACGAAGAATTCTTCGGCCGGCAATGAATCGTAGGTGTGCGCGGCGGGGCCGCTACCGCCGATGTTGCTGTAGTTGTAGCCACCGCCGATATGCACCAAATAGCGGCCTTCAGACGGCTCGTCGTAGTACAGCAGGTGAGTACTGCGAATCGCTCCCGAAACTCCACCCGAGTCGCCGATCTGCGTGCCGAAGCGCGTATCGCCGAGCGAGGCGTACTGCGTATTTGCTCCGCCGGGCAAGTTCGGGTTCCAGAACGTGAAACCGGTGGCGTATACGCTGTAGGCCCAGGTCGTACGCTTATCTTCGGTTCCGCTATACGCCATGATGCCGGGGCGGCGGAACGGATCGAGCGCTTGGAACGGAATCGAGCGTTCCATGAACTCCAGGTGCCGCACGCTCGTCCAGCCGTCCATGGTGGTCGGCTGTCGAAACTGGCCGATGCGAATGGTGCCGAAGAACGGCAGCTCCTGCTGTTCGCCCCACACATCGAAAAAGCTGGGCCGCCCGGCCGTGGCGAAATCCATTTCGATGCTATAGCCGGTGAAATCACTGAGCTTACCAACGGCCGCCAGACGCGTGCGTCGAAAGCCCACGCCGTTTTGAATGTTGCCCAGCGCCGCCAGGCTTCCATCGCTCTGGCTGAACGAGCCGTAGTCGAGCTGGAAGAAACCAGTCAGTTGAATGAACGGCAACTTGGGCGGCGTGCTGACGTGCTTTTCGAGTTTGCCCAAGCGCCCTTCGACCTGCTCCAGGTATTTGTTCAAGTTGCCCGGTTGCTCGGGATCGTACAGCGGCTTGTCCTTGAGCGCGGAAACTGGCGTCACCCGCGGGCCATCATCATCCAGTGCGTCCTCCATGCTGTTTGGCGGAGCGTTCGCTCCCTCGGGGCACGCCGGATTGGGACGTGGAGTCCATACCGGCTCGATCGCCGGAGCCATTGTTCCGGGGGGCACCGGCAGCGGCGCGATCGACGGCGCGACCATTCCTCCCGCCGCAGCGGGCGCCACGCTGGGAATACGCGTCGGAACGCTCGCCGGCGCCACTGGCGCAGGCGATAGGTTCTGTTGCGCGCCGGCTGGTAGCGGAGGAGGCAAGCGAACGACACGGTCGGCCGGTGGCAGCGCAGTGCCCGATGCCGGAACCGGAGTGGCTAACTGCGGCAGCGGGCGCGCGGCGCCAAAGGGCGCAGTGCCCGACTGCGCAGAGGCGAAACTGGGCGCTGCCATCGCAACCAAGACGGCAGCCAATCCGCCCATGCGGCGTTGACGAATTTCGGGTCGGCGCATCCGTGCTACTTTGAGAGTCAAACCTGAAACTGGTTGTCGCGTCCTTGCCCCGAGAACCAGCAGCCCCCTTGCGGACGAGGTGGCCCCCTGTGCCCTATCGTCACGGTAGTCCAGTTCGCTACAGCGAGAAAAAGTCGCCAACTCGAAACAAACGATTTGAAGTGAAAAGTCAGCCAACTTGTCGCGAAATGGCGGCACCCCGGCGGCCGCAAACTCAACGTGACACCCGCAGATTAACAAATGTCACGGGGGCTGCGTTGGAGCGGGCGGACCAAACCCTGCATGCAGCCGAAACAGCGAGCCCTCGACCGGCCGGCAGTCAAATCTGCGCGGTTGTGCAGGTTTCAGCGACGCGCGCACTGCGATCAGCCGGCCGGTGAGCTGGAATCGCCGAATTATGATTCATTCCCTTGCCGACACTCAGGCTGGGGTGCACTTCCCGGGCCTCTGGACGGTACGGCGATGAAGGCTGTCTTTCTCTGCTGCCTGTTGGGCATGACTTGTCACTTTGCCACGGTGGCCGCTGGCGCGGAACGCGTCTGCGACCGCTGCGGCTGCACCGCTTGCTGCAAACGCGTGTGCGTCTGCAAGCCGGTCGAGAAAGAGATCGTCAAGATCTGCTGGGACGTAAAGTGCGAAGACGTGTGCATTCCCGGCTGTAGCCAGAAATGCGGCGAGAAGTGCGAGAAGGACGAATGCGGCACCTGGAAGTTTGGGATTTGGAAGCCGGGGTGTGCCAAAATCAAGACGCGCCACATCCCAGTCAAAAAGGAAGTCAAACGCAAAGTGCCTGGCTTCGAATGGGTCGTCGAGTATCGCTGTCCCAACTGCTGCAACGCGCCCTGCGACGCGCCGAACAAGGGGGATGACGAGGCTGCCGCCGGCGCTCCCCCCCGAGAATTGGCCGAGATTCCAGCCCCCGCAGCACGCTAGTCCGTGGCACGCGCCGCTCGACGCGGGTTGCCTCCTACCTGCTGGCGGCCGAGAATAGAACTAGCGTGTTAGCCGAGCGCCACGTTGTGCGGTGCTGGGCCGAACGCTTCGCAATCACTCTCGGGATGACCCAGCCATGACGCGCGCGCTCGCCCCCTTTGTTCTCTCTAGTTGCCTATTCCTCTGCTCGGTCGTGGACGCGCAGAATACGAAAGCTCCCACCACGCCCGCGACGCAGGTGCCGTCAGCGCCAAAGCCGAAAACAGCCTCGCCTGCGGCGCAGCCGCCAGGTAAGCAGCCCCCGGCCACGAAGTCGCCTGCGCCCTCGTCGAAAGAGCAGGCCGCGTCAGGCGACCAGGCGACGCGCAGTGCGAAGTATCGACTAGCGATGGCCAAGGCGCACACGTTACACGCCAATGACCACATTCGCCTGTTGAACAAGTATGCGGCACTGCACGAGGAGATTCCCGCCGAGGTGGTGCAGGAACACACCGATACCGCCAAGTATCACATTCAGGCGGCGAAAAACTCGTATGCCAAGCTGCGCGAGCACGCCAAAGGTCAGCCCGACATGACCAAGCAGCTCGATGCCATGGACGCTCGCATGGCCAAGCTTTCAGCCATGGTCGACAAGTTGCAGGCTGAGAACACTCAAGCGGAGCGGGTCCTGGCTCATACGGCCGCAATCAGCGCGCAATTGAAGCAGGCGCACGACGCCAACGAAGACGTCGAAGACAACTTCTACAATATGGACTCGTCTTCGTACTACACCGAAGGGCTGGGCCATTTCGTCGATTGATCCCTGAAAGCGATCGACCGCTCGCCTCGCCAGCAGAAACCCAGCCAACGCCCTCAATAAAAAACAGCCGGCACTTCCGCTGACAGGCGAAAGTCCGGCTGTACTCTTTGACTCATCCGACTTACGGGGCAGCGACTATTGCATGCTGCCGCCGGTGTACGGAGCATAATCC
>CAMFLN010000315.1 GCA_945957305.1 uncultured Planctomycetaceae bacterium
GCGTAATTTTTTTCTCGGCCAATGATCCTGCAATGGCCAGAATCGGGACGGCGAGCCAGTAGCGAGCGATCAACATCGCGATGCCCAATGCCGTGTTGTAAAACGGCACATTCGCACTGAGCCCGCCAAAGGCGCTGCCATTGTTGTTGCCTGCTGAAGAAAACGCGTACAACACCTCGCTGAAACCGTGCGGGCCCGGGTTCGGAATCGTTGGGGTGCCTGCTGGCGTCAGCAAGCCTCCGGGCGCAACCACGGCGATGGCGGTGCCGACCAGCACCACCAGCGGCGGAAACAAAATCACCAGCGAGGCCATCTTCATCTCGTAGGCCTCGATCTTTTTTCCCAGGTACTCGGGCGTTCGCCCCACCATCAGCCCGGCGACGAAGACCGTGATGATGGCAAAAGCGAGCATACCGTAGAGTCCGCTGCCCACCCCGCCGAAAACAACCTCGCCCAGTTGCATCAACCACAGAGGCACGAAGCCGCCGAGTGGTGTCAGCGAATCATGCATGCAGTTCACACTGCCGTTCGAGGCAGCGGTCGTGGCGGTAACCCACAAGGCCGAAGGTCCGATCCCGAAACGAGCTTCCTTGCCCTCCATATTGCCTCCCGGCTGCTGACTGCTCGCCAGCTGGTCAACTTCGAGCGAGGCGAATTTCGGATTACCTTGCTCCTCGACAGCGGCGCAGAGTAATAGCAGGGGAACAAAAATCAGCAACATGGCGGCCATGATCGCCCAACCTTGCCGCGTGTCTCCCACCATTTCGCCAAACGTGTAGCAGAGCGCCGCCGCGATGAGGAGGATCGCTAGCAGCTCGGCAAAGTTCGACAAAGGAGTCGGGTTTTCATAAGGGTGAGCGGAATTGGCGTTGAAGAAGCCCCCTCCGTTGGTACCCAATTGCTTGATCGCGATTTGCGATGCGGCAGGTCCGAGCGGCAACACTTGCGTCGTAATTTCGGCGCCCGTGGCGTCTTTCGTTGGTTGCGCGAGTTGGGCTGTTTCGTACGGGGCGAAACTTTGCACGACTCCCTGTGAAATCAAAAACAAAGCCAAGAGCAGCGAGAGCGGCAGCAGGATGTATAACGTGCTACGCGTCAGGTCGACCCAAAAGTTGCCGATCACGCCTGGCGCTGGCACGGCGCCCCCTGGGTTGGCTGCCGTGGGGCGACGGCGAAATCCACGAATCAGGGCGGCCAAGACCGCCATGCCGGCCGCCGCCGAGACAAAGTTCTGCACAGTCAGGCCCAGCATCTGCGTCAAGTAACTCATCGTCGATTCGCCGCCATAGCCCTGCCAATTCGTATTGGTCGCAAAGCTGACCGCGGTATTGAATGACGAGTCAGGACTGACGTTGGGCAACCCCTGGGGATTGAGGGGCAGCCACTGCTGCGTGCGTTGCAGGACATAAACGACAAGAAAACCGAGGAAATTAAACAACAGCATCGCACCGGCATAAACGCGCCAGTTCATTTCCGTAGTGGGCTGCACGCCCGCCGCCCGGTAAATCAAACGCTCGACCGGCGCCAGCAGTCGATCAAGGCCACAGGGACGACCGTCGAACACGCGGGCCATGAAGTTTCCCAGCGGTTTTGCCAGCGCGACCAAAATGACGACGAACGCCGTCAATTGCAACAACGTTGAAATGCTCACGAGAACCACTCCGGCTTCAAGAGCGCGAGGGTCAAATACACCAAAAGCAGTGCGGCCACCACGGCGCCGACGCCATAGAAGAGAGTCATGAAATCAGCTCCGCACCTTGTCACACAACACGACTAATCCCCAAGACAGTGCAAAGAATGCTGTTCCCAGCAACAGGAAGACTGCGTCCATTGATGATCCCCCGCTTTGACGACTTCTTGCCCAGCGAAAAAGCGAATGGCGTGAATGCTCACTCGCTTCGTCATGCAGGCACAGCGACAGACTCGGATCCTGTCGATGCTCCTTGGTTGTGATTGTACCGCGTTTGCCCTTCTTCGTGCGCTAACACCGCATCAAAACCGCGACGGCGCGTGTCAACAAAGCGCAAACATCCGTAAGCCAGGGCGGGCGAGTTCGCATACAAGGCAGCGACCCCAAAGCGTGCGCCGCCCTGCGCCTGTTTGCTATTGACAATTTATAGGCGCATCGCGCCGCGGTATTGACACATAATCTGCGCCAGATCGCACCACGCGCCGCGTAGAATTGCATAACTGACGTGGCGCACAGGCGTGCGTGATTCAACGTCGGAGAAATTGTTCAACTGAGGAGGCTCGTCATGACCACGCGTCGTGACCTCGTCCCCGATTCCAGCCCCGGCCTCGTGGCCAACATCTATCCTTTAGCCAGCGCGGTGGGAATTGCCGCCTACCTGGTCGCGGCGCTGCTGGGGGGATGACGATGAAAACAAGGCAATTGTTGTCAACGTTGGCATCAACAACTGAACTCAGCCTGTATCGGCTCTCGTTCGTAGGTGGTCCCTGGGACGGGCATGAGACCGAATCGGCGGCATTGCCGGCGAAGCGACTTGAAGTTTCGACGGGCCCGCTCGGCTGCGCGACACGTCATCGCGGATATCGGATTCCGCGGCGAGCCCTGTACGAGTTGCGCACTGTAACGCTGGTCAATGGTGCGCCAACACCTGTCGTTCAATATCGCTTCGAGTATTGCGGCACCGCCATCGCCGAGCGGTCGCTATTGCGTCGATGGCATCAATACTTTGACGCTTTCTGGAACTGGCTTGAGCCGCGCCCCTCGAAGAAGACGGCGATCAAGAATTAACGCCAAGACTTTACCAGTATGGGGTGTAGCCGGCTGCCGCCTCAGCCGGCGAAGTTGGCTCGGGCCGGTGTCTGCAAAAGGTCGCCGGCTCGAGTCGACCGGCCTTCTCACAAGCGTTACACGCAATCAGCACAACGCGTTGTTCCCCTCGTCACAGTGCAGCGTTAGACTACTTGGTTTGCCAAAGGGCGAACAGGTATTCTCTCATGCTCATACAGCAGAAGCCTCTTGAAAAACTCGTCACTGCCATCTTCGCCGGAGCTGGTTCGGCGCCGGCCGAAGCCACCGCTGTGGCCGAGCATCTGGTCGAAGCCAATCTTGTGGGCCACGATTCTCATGGCGTGATTCGCATTGCCCCCTACGTAGCCTGGGTGCGCGAGAAAAAATTGATTCCGAATCGCGAGCCGCTTGTGGTGCTTTCCGCAGGGTCGATTGGCGTTCTCGACGGGCAATTGGGCTTCGGCCAGGTGATGGCCCGCCATGCCACCGAGTTGGCGATCAAGTTGGCCACGCAGCATGGCATTGCCGCTGTGGCTCTTTACAATTCGGGGCACGTAGGTCGTGTCGGCGCCTGGGCGGCACAAGCCGCCGAGGCAGGGTTGATTTCGCTGTGCTTTGTAAACACCTCCGGCGGTGGCATTCTCGTCGCGCCCACAGGGGGTATAGACCGACGTCTCTCGGCCAACCCCATCGCCATTGCCGTTCCCACTCCGGGCGCCAAGCCCTTGCTGGTTGACATGTCGACCTGCGCGATTGCCGAAGGAAAGATCCGCGTGGCCTTTAACAAAGGGCACAAAGTCCCCGACGGTTGTATCATCGACGCGCACGGGCAACCCACGAATGATCCGCGGGTCTTTTATGCCGATCCGCCGGGCGCGATCTTGCCCGTCGGCGGGCACAAGGGCTTTGGCCTGGGCGTCATGGTCGAGATGCTCGCCGGTGCGTTGACCGGCGGCGGCTGCTCGCGTCTGGGTGTGCCGCGATTGGAACAAGCGATGTTCACGATCACGATCGACCCGCGCAAATTTCAGCCTGAAGAAACCTTTGCTCGCGAAGTTCAGCAATACGTCGACTTCGTGAAAAGTTCGCGCACGCAGACGCCGGGGGGCGAAATCCTCATGCCGGGCGAGCCCGAGGAGCGTTGCCGCGCACAGCGTACCGCTCGCGGCATCGAACTCGACGACATGACCTGGAGCCAGATCACTGACGTGGCAAAATCGCTGAATGTCCCGGTAAATCAGTACGTTTAGCGACATCCGTACAGCCAGAGTACAGCCAATGAGCCCTGCACGCCCCGTGCGGGGCTTTTTCATGCGCCACACGCATCGCTTTGGCGGCTTCGTCGCGGGCCTTTTGCGAACTCGAAGGTTGTGGCAAAATTTCCACAACCTTCGGTTCACCCCTGCGAGTAGCCCCAGACGAAATGCCTCCGGCGATTGCGGCAACTCGCTGTCGCTCTTTGGCCTCGGCCGCAAACGCTTCCTCTAGCTCGGCAGCAACTGCTGCACGCTGGGCAGTAGTCAGGTCTCGCCGCATGTGCGGGGCTTTCTCAGCGCGCAAGCCACCAAGTGTCCACCCCGCGGCGACACGGCGCGAAGCTGTAACAGAACTAAATTCAGTATCCTTACTTACCCTCAATTTCTCTTATTTTCCTTCATTTTCCACACGCTCACACAGTTTCCACAGCGGCGTGCGCGATGCGCTCGATTCCGTGCGACCGCGCGCTAATCATTTCTGTGACGCGGGGGAATCCATTTGCTTGACCTCTCTCGACGTCATGGGGTAAATTCCCGCCCGCGCAAAACAGCACGTGCAAACTAAGCCGCGAGTTTAGCTTCGGAACATTCGTGTCGAAGGCAGGCTCGCCAAGCAGGCGGATTTCCATAAACTGCAAATCAACGTCTTTTTTTCGGGTGTGTTTTCTAATGTCGCCCACAAGGAGGATTACTCGTGCTGACTATCACAGAACTCTCGAAAGCTTTGGGGCTGCCGCCGTACGTGGTGGACTATGCCGTTAAGCGATTCGGTCCGGAGCCTCAGGATCGCGCCGGCAATATTCGCCTTTGGGGTGACAACCAGTTGGACGAGGTCCGTGCATCACTCAAGCGCACCGCCAGTAAAAGCCTAGTGCGTCAACGCAGCCAGGTGGCAAGCTGAGAAGGGAATCTCGATGAGCGAACTACTCACGATCTCCGCCGCCGCCGAGTTGCTGAGCCTTTCTCGCAGCTCGCTCTACGACGCGATGGCGCGCGGCGAACTCGGTTTTTGCAGATTCGGGCGCGCAAGGAGGATTCCGCGTGCTGCCCTAGAGCACTGGATTTCATCGAAATATGAGGGTGGCTGGGCAACGATGCCCGGCGGCATGGTCAAGGGATTCGACCACAAAGAGAGTCCCACAACACATCGAGCCCCAGTCGCCGGCAAGCATTCGGGGCTCGATGGTGCGTTCCAGG
>CAMFLN010000316.1 GCA_945957305.1 uncultured Planctomycetaceae bacterium
GTATCAAGAGATTTGACCATGGACCTGGCCAAACTGCGCAACATCGGCATTTCCGCGCATATCGACTCGGGCAAGACCACGCTCAGCGAGCGCATCTTGTTCTATGCGGGTCGCATTCACCGCATTCAAGAGGTGAAGGGCGAAGGCGGGGCCACCATGGACCATATGGACCTCGAGCGTGAACGCGGCATCACCATCACCAGCGCCGCCACCACGGTCGAATGGGAAGACCACCAGATCAACCTGATCGACACTCCGGGGCACGTCGACTTCACCGTCGAGGTGGAACGCAGCCTGCGCGTGCTCGATGGGGCCATCCTTGTGCTGTGCGCCGTCGGCGGCGTGCAGTCGCAGTCGATGACCGTCGACCGCCAAATGAAGCGCTATCATGTCCCGCGCCTGGCGTTCATCAACAAGATGGACCGCACCGGGGCCGACTATCGCCGCGTCGTCAAGCAGTTGCGCGACAAGCTGCACTGCGAAGCCGTGTTGATGCAGATTGCCATCGGCAAAGAAGACCAGTTCGAGGGCGTGGTCGACCTGATCACGATGAAGGCCATCTATTTTGACGGCAACAACGGCGAGAAGGTCCGCGTCGAAGAAATCCCCGCCGCTTTGAAAGAAGAGGCGACGCACTCTCGCCAGGAAATGCTCGAAGCGCTGGCGATGTACAGCGACGAGATGATGGAGCTTTTGCTCGCTGAGCAGGAAGTGCCGGAAGACCTGGTCTATCGCGTCGTCAAGGAAGCGGTCCAGGAGCAGGATGTTACCCCGGTGTTCATGGGCACAGCCTACAAGAACAAGGGCGTGCAGCCGTTGCTCGATGCAGTGGTGCGCTATCTTCCTTCGCCGCTGGATCGCAAAGTTTCAGCCAAAGCCTACGACAAGCCGGACGAGAAATTCCCGCTCGAACCCGATCCCGCCAAGCCGTTCGTCGGTATGGCGTTCAAGATCGTGGAGGATCCGTACGGCCAGTTGACGTTTACCCGCATTTACCAGGGCACGATCAACAAGGGGGATACGCACTACAACCAGCGTACTGGTCAGAAGCAGCGCTTCAGCCGCATCGTGCGGATGCATGCCGACAAGCGCGAGGAAATCGACAGCGCCGGTGCAGGCGATATCGTGGCCATCATCGGCATCGACTGTGCGAGCGGCGATACCTACGCCTCGCAGTCGAAGTACTGCACGTTGGAAAGCATGTTTGTGCCCGACCCGGTCATCAAGATGGCCATTATACCCAGCTCGCGCGAGGGGACCGATAAGCTGTCTAAAGCGCTGCAGCGCTTTACCAAGGAAGATCCCACCTTCCGCGCCACCAGCGACGAGGAAACCGGCGATACGTTGATCGCGGGCATGGGCGAATTGCACCTGGAAATCTACGTCGAGCGCATGCGTCGCGAGTACAAGCTCGAGGTCGAAGTCGGTGCGCCCAAGGTCAGCTACCGCGAAGCGCCGACCAAGGAAGCCGAGTACGATTACAAGCACAAGAAGCAGACCGGCGGCTCGGGTCAGTATGCCCATATCAAGGGGCACTTCTATCCGTTGCCGGACGATGCCCCGGAGCCGTACGAGTTCGTGGACAAGGTCACCGGCGGACGCATTCCGCGCGAGTACATCCCGAGCGTTGAAAAGGGCTTCCGCGATTCGTTCAGCAAGGGCCCCGTGGCCGGCTACCCGATCGTCGGGGTGCAGACCGTCTTGGAAGACGGTTCGTATCACGAAGTCGATAGCTCGGACATGGCGTTCCAGGTGTGCGCTCGCGGTTGCTTCCGCGAAACGTTTTTGAAGATGAAGCCGGTCCTGCTGGAACCGGTCATGAAGCTCGAAGTCGAAGTCCCGGTCAATTTCCAGGGATCAGTGACGGGCGAATTGACCAGCCGCCGCGGCATGATTGTCTCCAGCGAAGTGCAGGGGCCGATCGCCGTGATCGAGGCCGAGGTGCCGCTGTCCGAAACGTTCGGCTACTCAACTGACCTGCGCAGCATGACGCAGGGGCAGGGAACCTTCACGATGGAGTTCTCGCGCTACAAGCGCGTTCCGGCGAGCATCCAGGAAGAAATCCTGGCCGAGAAAAAGAAGCAACTCGTCGGTGCTAAATAACAACGCGTTTCGCAGAAACGCTCAACGATTTAACCGCCGGACTCGTCCGGCGGTTTTTTTGCGCCACCTGTACGAGTTCCGCTGTTTTCGCACGCCTGGTGCCATGGTGCACGCGCGGCGTGATTGAGCATTGCACGGGTTTAGCAGAACATGCTCACGCTCGCGTGAGGCATGGCACTCGGGCACCCCTTGCAGCCCGCCTACGGTCACGTCGCCATCGTCGCCAGGCCCGCTTTCGCCAGCTGGCCGCGATGTGTCGCTTCGCCCGGCTCGCGTAACAGGCTCCAACGGCTAGCCTGCCACAGTTCGCCGCTGTGCACGTCAAGCGCCGTGAGCCAGCCGTGCCGCCAGCAGGCCGTATCAATGCACGTGGCAAAGCCGAGGTCGCAGATTTCCGAGTTTTCCTGCTCGGTATGCCCCACGATCACCCGCTTGCCTGAGATGTGCGGATGCATCTCCGCCGGATCGAACAGTGCCCACCGCAAATGATGCTCGGGCTGCTTGTCCATCGGCAGCTCCGGTACGTAATTGGCGTGCGTGAAGATGCAGTCTGCGGTCTCGTAATAGGCGAGGCAAGTCGCCAGCAGGTCCCAATGTCGCTGGGGAATGTCATCCAAGCTGCCGCCGAAGCGGTACGAATTCAGCGTGGCCACGCCGCCACAATTCTCCCAATACCGCAGGGCCGGCTCGCTGTCG
The DNA here is from genome assembly GCA_945957305.1 of uncultured Planctomycetaceae bacterium. Classification (GTDB taxonomy): domain Bacteria; phylum Planctomycetota; class Planctomycetia; order Pirellulales; family JACPPG01; genus JACPPG01. The sequence goes on from CAMFLN010000316.1 coordinate 2,800, forward strand.
CGCGCCGCCAGCAACATCTGCTCGTGATTCCCTTCGATCAGCACGACCTGCGTTCGCTGCTGCAAGGTCAGGATAAGGTCGAGCACCTGGCAGCTTTCACGCCCCTGGTCGATCAAGTCGCCAAGAAACACCAACCGGTCGTCAGGCGCCGGCGCGATCGCCTCGATCAATGTCTCCAATGCATGCACACAACCATGAACATCGCCAATGGCAATCAAGCGACCTGGAGCCTCGGGCATGGTGACGAAGCAGCGAGAAGTGCGAAATGAGAAGAAGTGCTTTTAACGATAAACCAAGCACCCGCACGCAACAAGCGTGTGATTTTGGCGGCAAGTGGGCCATCACCTGCGGTGTCAAACCAGATGCTGCGCCTGCATCCAATTCGAGTAGGCCTGCGCGCAGTGGTCGAGATTTTCGAGCGTCCCGCCGCCGCGGATGGGTGAGCAGATTTCATACGCCGCCACGCCGTCGAACCCGCCGTCGCGCAGGCCTTGGAAGAAACGCTGGTAATCGATAAACCCGGTGCCAAACGGGACCGCCCTGACCGCGTCGGGCGATAACGGTTCGTAATTTACCAGCTCGGGCCGATAGCGAAAGCGGGGAAAACGCACGTAGTCGGCATTCGTCGTCAGTACCGTGTGCGGGGCGGCCAGGCGAGCCGCTTCGTACAAGTCTTCGCCGCGCAGGGCGGGCGACCAGGCGTCGAACCCCAGCTTGCAATTCGGCCGATCAATGTCGAGCAATAGTTCCAGCAGCAGGGAAGTATGCACGGCCAGGTCGTGATGATTCTGGATTGCAATCGTGACGCCATGCCGCGCGGCGCGATCGCATGCTTCGCGCAGGTGCGTGACGGAACGCTCCCACAAAGTCGACCAGTTCTCGCCCGCTCGCTCGTACGACGTGAATACACGCACGATTCCCGCGCCGAGCGCCGCGGCTATGCGGGCCAGCGATTCGACATAGCTGATTTGCATTTCGGCCAGCGGCACTTCGGCGGCGACCTGCGCACCGAAATCGGTATAGCCAGCGACGACCGCGCAGCTCACGCGCGAAGTGGCCAGGACGTCGCGCAACGCGGCCAGTTCTTCCCCGTCGGCATCCAATATCGACAGATGCGGACGTTTGCCCGCGATCATCACGGACTCGAACCCCAATTCCCCCGCCCGGCAGATAAGATCGTGCAGTCCCAGCCGCGCTTGCCCCCACAGGCCGGCATAGCTGATCGAAAACAGGCTCAGTTGCATGGCAGCTCGATTTCCTGGCTGATAGTTGTTGGCCTCTCTAGATTACAGCGCCGCATTGATAGAAACGACCGCGGAAGTTCGTCACGGCGAACAAAACCACCGACGACGACACCAGCGTTGACCGCGCGATTTGGGCCGTTGATATTGGCTACACAGGGTTCCATTCGCCGGAGATGTTCCAGAATGCCTTTCGCGCCGCCACGTTTTCGATCGACCTCCGTGTCTTCGTATACGCAGCGCCGATCGACTCCCTCAGCCTGGTTGCTGTGCGTATCGTTGGGCATTGCCGGCGGTCTGGCTAACGCGGCTCTCGCCTGGGAAGACGCTGCTGCACGTGCCGGATTGACGAATCCCCCCAACATCATTTTCATCCTGGCCGACGACCTGGGCTACGGCGACCTGGGCTGCTATGGCCAAACGCAGATCAAGACGCCGCATCTCGATCGTCTGGCTGCCCAGGGGATGCGCTTCACGGACTGCTATGCCGGCAGCACCGTGTGTGCTCCGTCACGCTGCGCTTTGATGACCGGCCGGCACATGGGGCACGCTCGGATTCGCGGCAATGGGCAAGTGCCGCTTACTCCTGAAGACATCACCGTCGCCGAGGTATTGAAAAACCAAGGCTACGCGACCGGGATCTGCGGCAAGTGGGGATTGGGCGAGGCGGACACCACCGGCGTTCCGAATGCCCAAGGCTTCGACCAGTGGTTTGGTTATCTCAATCAGCATCACGCCCACAACTACTATCCCGACTTCCTGTGGCGCAACCGCGAGCAGGAAAGAATTCCCGGCAACGTGGTGGCGAACAATGTCGCCACCGAGCGGGTCGTGTACTCGCAAGACCTTTTCCTGCGCGAGGCCCTCGGCTTCCTCGACCGGCATCAGCGCGAGCGGTTTTTCCTGTACTTGCCGTTCACCAGCCCTCACGCGAACAACGAAGCCGGCAAACTGGGGATGGAAGTGCCCAGCGACGAGCCGTACAGCAACCAACCGTGGCCGCAGGCGCAGAAGAACCATGCGGCCATGATCACGCGCCTCGACCGCGAGATCGGCCGCATCCTCGCTCGGCTGGACGAACTGCAGCTGGCCGATCGCACGATCGTGTTCTTTTCGAGCGACAACGGACCGCACAAGGAAGGGGG
>CAMFLN010000317.1 GCA_945957305.1 uncultured Planctomycetaceae bacterium
GCACCAAGCTCTACGGCCCGTTCGCCAGCGCGGGCAGCCTGCGTGGCGCGATTCAGGTGCTGCAAAAGATTTTTAAATTTCGGACCTGCAGCCTGGATATCGAAGACGGGGATGAAAAATGGCGCTGGTTTCGGCCCTGTTTGTTGCACAGTATTCAGCAGTGCACGGCTCCGTGCAATTTGCGCATCTCGAAGGAAGAGTATCGTCGTGACATTGCCCGCTTGCGGATGTTCCTGGAGGGAAAGAAGACCTCGCTGTTGAAGGAGATGCGCGCGGAAATGACGGCCGCCGCAGCCGAGTTGAAATTCGAAAAGGCGGCCCGCCTGCGCGACGAAATCATCGCGCTCGAAACGCTCGACCGGCGTGGCGAGTTGGACACGCATGTGCAGCCGGAAGTGTTCTACATCGATCCGAAGAAGGGGCTGACCGGATTGAAAAAAGTTTTGCAGCTCGACGAAGCCCCCCGCACGATCGAAGGCGTCGACATCGCGCACCTGGGGGGCGGAGAGACCGTGGCCAGCCTGGTGCAGTTCATCGATGGTCTGCCGTTCAAGCCTGGTTACAAGCGGTTTAAAATTCGCGGCGTGACGGGCATCGACGACTTTGCCAGCATTCACGAAGTCGTGGCCCGCCGCTTCAAGCGGCTCGAAGACGAAGGCGAGGTCTTTCCGGACCTGCTGCTGGTCGATGGGGGCCGCGGCCAATTGAACGCCGCTATGGCCGCCTTTCGCGAACTCGAGATCAAGCCCCCCACGGTCATCTCGCTGGCCAAGCGCGAGGAAGAGATCTACGTCGACCAATTGCCCGACCCCCTGCGATTGAGCCGTCATTCGTACGCCCTGCGGCTGTTGCAGTATGTGCGTGACGAAGCCCACCGATTTGCACAGCATTACCACCATATTTTGCGGCGCAAATCGACGCTGGGTGAGTCGTAACGGTCGCAACCGGCACGACCCGTCACTGCGGGGTATTCGCAGGACGCGTTTTATCAGCTTGTGTCGAAAGATTCTTTGGCGGTGGCCCGGGAATCGCACCCACGGGCAGCGCTCGCGGTGGTACCATAGCGGTTCTGCTACGCTTGCGCACGTCACCGCCTGCCCTCTTCCCTATCCGAAACTGCGACGATTGTGAAACCGACTTTCTTCGAACGATACAGCCGACTGATCATGGCCGTGGCGATCCTTGTTTTGCCCGTGCTGGTCTATGGGGCTCACAAGGCCGCCGAAACGAATCGCAACGACGTCAAAGACTGGCTCCCCGCGACCTTTGACGAAACCAAGGATTACCACTGGTTTCAGACCCACTTCGAAAATGAAACCCAGGTATTGGTCAGTTGGGAAGGAGCGACGCTCGATGATCCGCGCGTGGAAAAATTTGCTCGCCTCCTGACGCCGCGTACAGAGGACGCGCACAGCCCGATCGACACGGAATTGTTCGCGAGCGTGCTTACTGGTCCAGATCTCGTGCAGAAGTTGACCAACCCGCCAACCAATTTGACACGCTCGGAAGCGGTGGCTCGGCTGGCCGGCTTGCTCGTGGGCAAGGACGGCAACAAAACCAGCGTCGTGGTGTCCTTGACACAAAAGGCGCAGCTGAACCTCCATCACACGCTGGACGAACTGTATCGCGCTGCTGAGTTAGCGACCGGTCTGCCGCACGAACAGATTTTCATGGGGGGCCCGCCCGTCGACAACGTCGCGATTGACCTCGAGGGCCAAAAAACTTTACGTCAACTCGCGCTGTTTTCTGCACTTGTCGGCTTGGGGCTTTCCTACTGGTGTATGCGGCAGCTCTATTTGACGGGCCTGATCATCGCGTGCGCCATTTATAGCGCCGTGCTCGCGCTGTCGGCTGTCTATTTCACCGGTAACACCATGGATGCGATCCTGTATTCCATGCCGCCGGTCGTGTACACCGCGTCCCTGTCAGGCGCAATCCATATTTTGAACTATTACCGCGGCACGGTGCAGGAGTTTGGGTTAGAGGGGGCGCCGGCGCGCGCCTTGCGTCGCGCGTTCGTCCCCTGCGCTTTGTCGGCTGGCACGACCGCTATCGGGCTCGTCTCGTTGTGCACGAGCGAATTGGTCCCGATTCGCTCGTTCGGCTTCTACGCCTCACTGGGGGTCATGGGAACACTCACGCTGTTGTTCTTGTGCGTCCCTTCAGCGTTACAAATCTGGCCGCCGCGTCTGACTGCAGCACCGGCAGCCGACCCGGTTTCTGCGGCGCGTCATCCCTCGGTGCTCGGCCGTGTTGGGTTGCGCTTAGCCTGGGGAATCGTCCGACACAATGGCCTGGTGTGTTTGCTCTTCGCGATCACCCTGGTCGGCTTTGGCATCGGGGCCTGGTGGATTAAAACCTCGGTCAGCATTGGCAACTTGTTTTCGCCCGACGCCGAGGTCGTCAAGAACTATGCTTGGCTCGAACAGAACCTGGGCGGACTGGTGCCGACCGAGGTCGTGTTGGTCTTCGACAACCACAGCAATAAACAGAAATTCCTCGAACGGCTGGAGCTTGTCGATCGAATTCAACGGCATCTGCAATCTATGCCCGAGATTTCGAGCACGATGTCTGCCGCCACGTTCACTCCTCCCTTGCCCGAGAAGGAAGGTTCCGCACGCTCCTCGCGCCCCGGCGGTGCCCTTGGCCGTCTGGTGATGCGTAATCCTGACTATGTGCGGCGTGACGTGCTCAACAAACAACTTTCCCAACATCGCCGCGAGTATGAGCTGGGCGATTATCTGAGCCACGACACCGCGGATGGCAAGGACGACGACCTGTGGCGTGTCAGCCTGCGTTTGCTTGGTTCCGAAAACATTGACTACGGCCAATTCGTCCACGTCATTCAACGCGAGATTGAACCGTCGCTCGCGGACGTGCGAGCCAAGAAGATCGAGGGCGTTTCGGCCGTCGTCACCGGAGTAACCCCGGTGGTTTACAAGGCCGAACGCGCGCTGCTCGAAGGGTTGGTCGAAAGCTTCTTCATGGCGTTTTTGATCATGGCCGCGGTGATGGCCGTCGTATATCGCAGTCCTCCGGCCGGTCTGCTGGTGATGTTCCCCAATGTCTGGCCCATGGCGCTGGTCTTCGGCATCCTGGGTTACAGCGGCGCGGTTGTCGATATTGGCACCATGATGACCGCCAGTGTGGCTATGGGTGTTTCCGTCGATGACGCGGCCCATTACATCACCTGGTTTCGCTACGGCATCGCCAAGGGCTACGATCGCAAGACGGCAGCCATCTATGCCTATCGCAATGCGGCGGTGGCCATGGCCCAAAGCTCGATTATCGTCGGCTTCGGGCTGGCCGTCTTTGGCTTTAGCTCGTTCGTCCCGACGCGCATGTTCGGACTGTTGATGCTGCTGTTGCTCTCGTGGGGGCTGTTCGCTGATCTGGTGCTGATGCCCTCGATCCTGGCCGGACCGTTAGGCCGATTTTTCACGCACGGCATCAAGATGGAGCAGCCAGCAGATCAGCCCGCCGCGGAACTAACGGCCGCGAAGTAGACGCAGTGAGCAAAGTGGACGCACCGGGCAGGCGTTCGATAAACTCGACAATCAATGAACCACCGATCTCATCAACCTTGAGGATTGGCCATGCATCGAACTCGCACAGCCGCATTCGCACTGACGGTCGCTTGTCTCTTTGTTTCGTTCGTGTACGCCGAAGAACCGAAAAAGTTCAAGGACAATAAGCCCGAGGTGGTCGCCGCGGCCGCCGATGGCTCGCTCATCCTGCCGGCTAGCAAGTGCGAAGTGTACGGCAAGACTTTGGAATACATGCCCGAGGATCGGGCGCTCGGCTGGTGGAACAGCGCCGACGATCACGCGGTGTGGAAGATCTCGGGCGTGAAGCCGGGCAAATACGAACTGTGGTTCGAATGGTCGTGCGCCCCGGAATCGGCAGACAACACGTTCGTGCTCGTGGCCGGCGAGACGCAACTCAAGGGAAAGGTCCCCTCGACGGGCTCGTGGCAGACGCACAAAAAAGCCGCCTTCGGCACGATCGAATTGACGGCCGGCACGTCGCAGCTCGACCTGCGCTCCGAAGGCAAGATCAAAGAAGCCCTCGGCGACTTCCGCGAACTAAAGCTGGTGCCGGTGAAGTAATCTGCGAGTTGGCAAGCATTTTTTGCCGGCCACGCGAGCTACATCTTCTCGACCACGTCGATCCCCAAGAGTGCCAGCCCTTGCTTGAGCGTGCGGGCCGTCAGGTCGCATAGCAAGAGCCGGCTCGTGCGCAGCTCGGGCGTTTCGGCTTTCAGCACTGGGCATTGGTCGAAGAACGTCGAGTACCGATTCGCCAGTTCGAACAAGTACGCTGTCAATTGATTGGGCCGGTAGTCGACCAGCACCGCGTCGAGCGCCTCGGCAAAGCGCAGAATCTCAACGGCTAGCGCGCGCTCGGCCGGCGTCGAGAGGACGATCTTTGCTGGCTCGCGGCGCAATTTTTCGATATCGACATTGCCGCGGCGAAAGATGCTGCGCACCCGGGCGTAGGCGTACTGCATGTACGTGGCCGTATTGCCGTTCATGGCCAACATCTTGTCGTAGCTGAAGACGTAGTCGCTCGTGCGGTTCTGCGACAGGTCCGCGTATTTCAGCGCCGCGATGCCGACGGTTTGCGCGATCGACTGCCGGTCGGCATCCGAGAGTTCACGCCCGTCAGGCTTGGCATCATCATTGTCGCTGACGATCTTGTGGGCCCGCTCAACCGCCTCGTCGAGCAGTCCCTCCAGGCCGACCGTATCGCCCGAGCGGGTTTTGAAGGGCCGACCGTCGTCTCCGAGCACCGTACCGAAGCTGACGTGCGCGAATTCGACGTTGTCGTAACCCCATTTCTTGGCCGTGGCAAAAAGCTGCTCGAAGTGCAAGCTCTGGCGATGATCGACCACGTAGAGTAGTGCGTCGGGATTCCAGCGTTCGCGACGGTAGGCGATCGTCGCCAGGTCGGTCGTGGCGTACAAAAAGGCTCCGTCTTTCTTGCGGACGATCATCGGCGCAGGCTGCCCCTCGATGAACACGCAGGTGGCCCCGTCGCTTTCGCGCGCGATTCCACGCTTGAGCAAATCTTCGACCACCGGCTGCAGGCGGTCGTGATAAAAACTCTCGCCCAGCGTTTCGTCTGTCTCTTATACACATCTCCGAGCCCACGAGACGTAGAGGAATCGCGGT
>CAMFLN010000318.1 GCA_945957305.1 uncultured Planctomycetaceae bacterium
TGCAGCGCGTCCTCGCGATAGCAATAGTTGTAAGTGGTTTCCAAACCACCCACGATGCCGCACAAGATACCGGCGCCGATCCAATACATGACGGCGCCTGCCAGATCGTCGGCCGGCGCCAGTCGGGGCGCCAAGCCCGCCGCGACAAAACCTGCAAGACCGGAGAAAGCGACCGGCACCGAGCGAAATCCCCGATAGATTTCTCCCTTTGCCAGCTGCGCATGAATCTCCGAGATTTGCGACAACGCTTCGTTGTATTCCATCGACGGCCTCGAAGATTGGATGCCGACCAGGCGCCGCTCACTTTACAATGCAAAGTCGCGTGAGTCAAGCGATTTGTCCGCGCGCGGAAATCACGATTTACGCCAGATGCTGTACAGCGGCGATAAACCTGCCTCGCTTGACAGCCAATCGGACGGGAGCCACGATGCAAAACTCTGTTCGAAGATGCCACGTGGGGCTCCTTGCGGCCGACGATCGACGAAATGACTGATCCCGAATCACCGCAACCGCCGCCACACACCGGCACAACAGCCACAAATCCTGCCCTTGTCTCCTCAGCCTCCACGGCCGCGATTTGGCTCGGCAGAATCGTGGCCCTCGCCGCTTCGGTCAGGGTCTGGGCCGCGCTCGACGAGCTATGGCTCGACGAGATCTGGACCTTGGCCGTTTTCGCGCGCAAAGTCCGCTCTCCGCTCGATATTTTTACGTTCCACCACGACAACAACCATTACTTCATCACGTTCTGGATGTATCTGGTGGGGACCGAGGTGTATTCGTCGCTGGTGTATCGCCTGCCCTCACTGCTAGCCGGCATCGGCACCGTAGCGCTGGCCGCCGCGGCGGCGAATCGCTGGGGCCGGCCGGCCATGGTGTTCGCCGCACTTTTGACCGGCGGGTCACACTTCTTGATCTATTTTTCCGCGCAAGCGCGCGGCTACGCCTTGGCGGGTTTCTTTGCGCTGGCGGCGTTTCTGGCGATGGATCGTTATCTGGCCACGCGCAGCCGCCGGGCCAATATCCTCTTCGCCGCCTGCATCTGCGGCGGAATTCTATCGCACCTGACGTTTATCGAGTTCTTCTTTGCCGCCATCATCTGGTCGACGGTTGTGTGCTTTGGTTACGCACGCTCTACGTGGCAGGCGGTCGCTGATCTGGCCTCGCTTCACCTCGCGCCGATGTTGTTTTTCGGCGTTCTGTACCTCGTCGACCTGCGTGCTCTGGCGAACAGCCCTGACTCTTTCGTGCTGTCAGATGTCCTGATCCATACGGCCAGCCTAGCCGTGGGAAGCGCAGATTTACCCCCGGCAGGGCTCGTGCTGAGCGCCTTGGTGGCGTTTGTGGTGGGTGGCGCGGCGATTTATCAGCTCTCGCGCGAAGAGCCGGACCTATGGATCTTCTTTGCTGCGATCATTTTTTTTGTCCCGGCGCTGATGATCAGCGTCCTGCGTCCCAGCGTGCTGTACGAGCGTTTCTTTTACATCAACATCTTGTTCTTTTTGCTGGCGGCCAGTTTTTTGCTCAGCCGGCTGTGGCAGGCTCGGGGGAACCGTCAGATCGTTGCGGCCATCGCGACCACGGCGTTTCTCGTCGGCAATGCGAGTCACGTCTATACCGTGATATCACTAGGGCGAGCTCATCATCTGCAGGCGCTCGAATACATTGCCCAAAACTCACAGGACGAGGACGTGCAAATCGCCGACTCGACCACGCACTTTCGCAACGACTTGTACGTAAAGTTCTATAGCCCGCTCTTGCCGCCAGACCGGCACTATGCCGCGGAAAAGCTCTCCGCCGAGGCGCAGCACGCGCCGGAATGGATCTTGGTCGAAGACATCCCCGCTCCGCCGCCGACTCTGTCGATCGAAGGAAAGACGGAGCGTTATGATTTGTCCCGAACGTTTCCGACCGCGACGCTCGAAGCGCCCTCGACACTTTCGCTTTATCACCGCGCCGCGCCAGCGGCGGAGCAGTCGACGAAGTAACGCAGCGAGGTCACTGATCTTTCGCGGCACGGCCACGATGGTGTAAACCGCGCCGATGGCCCGAGCGTCGCTTCACTGTCAACAGCGACACTAGCCCCAGCAATGCGAGCAGGCCGGCGCCTGGCTCCGGAACACCCACTACGTGAACGTCGGTGGTGAACTTGTACGGGGCTATGCCCCCGCTGGCAAAGGTCAGCTCGACGAAGTAAGCCGTCCACCCCTGCTGCGGGTGTGCCAGGTTCACGATGTAATTGCCGCCGCCCAGATCCGTCAAGGACGTGCTGGTGTAGGCGGCGCCGATCGTCTGCAGGCGGAAGTCGCGGGCGTTAGCATTTGTCGCTTGCCACAGTTTTACGTCGACTGGCGCTGTATCCGAGTGCACGTGCAGTGCGCCTTGCGCATCGACAAACCAACTGAATTGCGGCAGTGGCTTATTGTGCAGGATCGCGTCGTAGAAGGCTTGCACGCTGAGCGCGGCGTCAGAGTTCGACAGCGAGTGGTCTGTGTTGGGGACATAGCGCAAGTATTTGGTCCCCTGCAAGTCGTTAAAATAGAACTGCGAGGAATCGGGAACGAAGAATTGATCCCCGGTCGAATTGACGAGAAACTTGGGCATCGTCAGCCGATCCAGGTACGAATACGGGTCGACAATCTTCATCAAGTCATTCATCTGCGGCGTGTCGAACCAATTCATGATGCCGGCGTTGACGTAATCCTGCACCGCAGGAGCGTAGAAGCCATACACGTCATGATGGTGCTCGAAGGACTTCTGCACATTCAGCGTATCGATGACCGCTGGTACGATGGCAGCGACGCGAGAGTCGGCCGCGGCCGTGAGCCAGGTCGTCCAGCCTCGCTTCGAGGCTCCGCCGACAACGAAATCGTCGATATTCCACGAGCCGCCCGCGGCGGAACTTTCAAAGGCTTGCACCGCATCCATGGCGCGGACCGCGCTTTTGGTCATCGGCAACTGCGCGGGCCAGGTCGGGTCGCCGGTGTTCAAATACTGCTCCCACGAATACGCAATGATGCCATCCTCCGAGCGCGGCGGCTGACCGGCGAACGTCAACGGCTCATTGGGCACTTCGGATAATTGAATCACGACCGACTGCGTCGACTGGGCCAAGGCGACAAGGGTCGGGTCCGCCGAACCTGGCACGGCTCCGCCATTACTGCCACCATCGATCCATAAGAGCGCGCGATGACTGGTCACGACCGAGGGACGGATGACCGTCACGTAATGTTGCCAAGCGGTGCGATCGACTTCGGCCGGCGTGCGCCACGTCTGGCTGGTCATGTTCAGCACATCGGCCGTATAGCCAGGTCCGCTGATCGTCTTTACGTCACTCCATGAGAAGCTGGGATCGGGCGCGGCGATGTAATCGTCGAGCGCCGTCGCGGGGTCGGCCATGGCCGTCGCGGGCGCCGAACCTTGCGCGACAGCGACCAGTAAAAGAACGAGTGAGAACGCGCGCTGCGAATTAGTCATTAAAATTCCTTGAATCGTGAGATTGGCAAGCCTGCCGCTCGCTCAGAACCAAGTCGCCACCGGCCCCTGTATTTCCTGGCGGTCGAGCGTGCAGCGATCTGGGGATTCTTCGAGCAGGGCAATCTTGCAGGACGCCTGTTAGCACGGCGTATGAGGACGCGCCACACTTGGAGGAGAGGCGGCTGCCACAATCAATGACCGCGACGCATTGCGCAAAGAAACCTAGGACATCCGGCAGCAATTCCGGCGCTTAGATCGAAGCTGCACAAGCGACTCCTACTTCGTTCCAGAAGGCATGTAGCCCGATTGCCAAACGCGGCAAGCGGTTTACGTAACATCAACGAAGCACTGGAAGTGCAGTCAGTAGCAGCCTCGTGGCGCGATGTCACATGAGAGAGATTAAGAACTGCTGTGCGACCGACATTAAAGCAAGGTTGCAGGAGCTATTCAAGAATAATTACCGGGTGCATCGCGAAGGGTGTCCATGCGAGGCGCGAACCGTCCGCCCCTGGTAACGGTCTGGTCGAAGGGGCGGTCGCGGCCTAGGATCAAGCACATTGCTGCCACATAACAGCAGGAAAGCACCACAACTGGCGAAATGCCATTCCCAGAATTCCATTTCCCCGACATGACAGATGAAATTGCCGCTGGTACGGGCGGCGGGTTCAGGCCCGGGCCATGACCGCGAATCCTGCCGCCCCGCCTGATGCCCCCGTCGCAAACGAACATGATCCCTATGCGGCGCTGCGCGAACGAGACTTTCGACTCTTTTTATCCGGTAACTTCCTGTGGGTGCTGGGCTTCAAGATGCAGACGGTCGCCGTCGGCTATGAAGTGTTTCAACGCACTGGGTCGGCGCTCGCCTTAGGTTTTGTCGGGTTGGTGCAGATCGTGCCGGTGCTGGCACTGGCACTCATCGCCGGACACGTGGCTGACCGTTTCGATCGGCGAAAGATCATCCTGGCGACGCTGGCCGTTACGGTCGTCGCCTCGGCCGGACTGGCTTTGGTGTCACTTGGAGGTTCCGAGGTCTGGGCGATCTACTCGCTCGTGGCACTGACCGGCGTTGCGCGTGGTTTCTCGCAGCCGGCGCGGGCGTCGCTCCTACCACAGATCGTATCGCGGGCGGGATTTACCAATGCCATCACCTGGAGCACCGGGGCTTTCCAGTTGGCGTTCGTACTTGGCCCTGCGCTCGGGGGATTATTGATCGCGGCGTTCGCCGGCGGCACGTCGGCGGTCTACGTCTGTCACGCGGCGGCGGCAGCGATCTTTTTTGGCCTGTTGAGCCTCGTTCGTTCGCGCCCCGTCACGGCGAGCAGCGAAGGCTTGTCACTCGCTTCGCTCGCCGCGGGGGCCAAATTCGTCTGGTCACAAAAGGTTATGCTCGGCGCGCTGACGCTGGACTTGTTTGCGGTCCTGTTGGGCGGAGCGATTGCCCTGCTCCCGATTTTCGCGTCGGACGAAATCCTCGGAGTCGGCCCGACCGGCCTGGGCTGGATGGAAGCGGCCCCCGCCCTGGGCGCGGTGATCATGACCTTGATCATGGCTCACCGTCCGCCGATGGAACGCGCCGGCCGCACGATGCTGCTGTCGGTCGCAGGCTTTGGCGTGGCGACGATCATTTTCGGACTGTCGCGGTGGTTTCCCCTGTCGATCGCGATGCTGTTTTTGACCGGCGCCCTGGATAATAT
>CAMFLN010000319.1 GCA_945957305.1 uncultured Planctomycetaceae bacterium
CGGCGGTGCCATTATGCCCGGCATCGCCACCAGCGCCAGGGCCATGCATGAGTTCACAGACTTGTTGCCCCATGTCGACATGGCGCACTTGGGGGAACCGCCGAATCCTTTGGGCACGGCGACGACCCCTGCCATGCAAGCCGGGCTGTACTGGGGCGCAGTCGGCGGGGTTCGTGAACTTGTTGCACGGCTCGGGGCCCCCTACGATCCGCGGCCACGATTGTTTCTCAGTGGCGGCGCTGCCCCCTCGGTGGCCGGCCTGTTGGCAGACAATGCAGAGTATGTCCCTCATCTGACACTGTCAGGCATTGCACTCACGGCCTTACAACAGGCGCCGAGCTGACCGTAGGCCGCGGATGTCACTTCCTCACGACCTGGAGTTCTGTATCCTTACGCCGCCGGGTCGAGGCGCCGTTGCCGTCGTCCTGGTGCGCGGTGCGCGAGCGGCTCAAACTTTGGGTGAATTCTTTCATGGCAGCGCTCGACTGGCGCCTGGACGATTTACCACGGGACGCATCTACCACGGTCACTGGAACAACGCTTGCGGAGAGGAGGTCCTTCTCTGTCGCTGCGATCCGGTCAGCTTCGAAGTTCACTGCCATGGCGGCGTCGCCGCGGTGGGGCAAATTGTTGACGACTTGCGCCGCCAGGGCGCGCAGCGATCCGACGGGGGCAGTTCAGCGGCGCCGGACCCACATGAATCGCTCGAACAAGCGGCGTTGCGAACGCTGGCCGCAGCCCGCACGGAACGAGTGGCAAACATCCTGCTGGACCAATGGCACGGAGCTCTACGGCGCGAGCTGCAAACCGCGTATGAAGAGTTGGTGACGGCAAACCTCGCCAATCCACTGGAGCGCCTGAGGAAGCTCGCTGCGCAGCGCGCCGCCGGCCTCCACCTGACAACGCCGTTTACGGTCGCACTCGCCGGCCGCCCCAACGTCGGCAAAAGCAGCTTGCTCAATGCGCTGGCGGGATTCGAACGGGCGATCGTCTTCGACGCACCGGGCACGACGCGCGATGTATTGGAATTGGAAACCGCAATCGACGGCTGGCCAGTGCAGTTGACGGATATGGCAGGACTGCGCGAAACGCCGGATCCGGTAGAAAGCTCGGGCGTGCAAGCAGCAAGGGAGCATTTGCAAACGGTGGACCTGGTGGTGCTGGTCCTCGACGGTAGTCAGCCCCTGACCGCCGAGGATCATGCGCTGCATGTGCAATTCCCACACGCCCTGGTGGTGCGGAACAAGTCTGACCTTATCGCAGACACCCCACAGCCATCAGCCGCCGACGGTTTGTGCGTGAGTGCGCTCGGCGGCGAGGGGATTCCCGCCTTGCTCGAAGCGATCAGCCGCCGGCTCCTTGCGCACCCTCCGGCAGCGGGCGAAGCCGTCCCTTTCTGCCAGGCACATTTTCAGCTGTTGGAAAATGTCATCAGCGCAATTGAGCAGGAAAACTTCACGCTAGCACGAGCACTGCTGTCACAAGTGCTCGCTGCGGGGGCATCTGCTGACAGCGCGCCGGCGGCTGCCCGCGCAGGATCTCTCTAGACGCTATCGGGTTGGCCGCTATACTCACGCCGCTTTTCTAGCTTGGCGGTTGCCATCGGCAGTTGGCATTCATGGTATTTGCATGAGTGCCGAGTGGCATGTGCGAAGATTTCGCCGCAGGTGCGCACCGTTCGCCACTCAGCGAACGATAGGGCAGTAGGAGAAACACGGTATGTGCAAGATACTCATCGGCGTCATCGCGATTTCCTACTTCGTGACAGGAGCGCCCGTGGCGGCTGCCGCTTGCGGCAGTTCGCTCGACGCGATCCTGTCGCCGTCGTTGCTCGCTGCTCCGCGTCCCGATACTTCGGTGACGCAAACCGATGCGGAGGAAACCGACGACAAGGGCGACACGCCGGTACCGGTTCCCGAACCGGAGCCGCTGGCGGATGCAGAAGTCGAAGCCGCGGAATCAACGCCACGGCCTGCCCAGTCGGAGAAGGAAGACGATTCGACCGCGGAGCCGGCTGCGCCCGCGCCGGGGCAGCTAAACGAGGACGATGCGGTAAATCACGACAGCGCTGGCGAGTCGAGACTCGAGCAAGAGGAAGAGGAAGTAGCAGCCCCAGCTCCGCCCGGCGGAACCCTGCACGACCGCATTCAGAAAGCCGCGCGTCCGAAGACGCGCATGCAGCCGGCCGCATTTCACGGATTGCGCGCGGGATTTTCGACCGTCGATGAACTCGAGAAGGCCTTGGGCGAACCGATCTCGGTCGTTCCCCAGAAGGACATGGAGCGTCGCCACTACCGTGTCGCTGGTTCGCAAAATGTGGAGGTTCGCAGCTTCCACAACACTGTGCAAATCATGATGGTGCGCTTTGAGCCGAAACCGCAGTGGATCGCGATTGCCGACGAGTTGGGGTTGGCAAAAATCGAACCCGTCGCCGTGAATGACGAATTCGGTCAGAAGGTGGGCATGGCCTTGCCCGAAGCCGGTGTGCTGGTCGTTTTTTCGCCCGGAAAAGACGCAACGGTTGCCGAGTTGGTCTATGAAAACGTGGACGCACAGGCGTTCACGCTGCGTGCCGAGGATCACCTGGACAAAGACGATTCGAATTGCCTGCGCGACCTTGAAACAGCTCTGTCGATCGATCCCAACTGCGCGCGGGCTCACTGGTTGTTAGCACGTTTGCAGCGCGGCGTCGGCCAGCTCGATGCGGCGACTAAATCGATCGAAACGGCGGTCCAGATCGACCCGCGCAATCCGCGCTTTCGACTGACAGCCAGCGTCTTATATGCCGATAGCGGGCAATATGACAAAGCGCTCGACCAAAGCAAACAAGCCTTGGCCTTGGCGGCCGCCCGTCCGGAATTGAAGGCCTGCGCGCTGAACCAAATGGGTGACCAGCTGACCGCCGGCCCAAAGCCCGATTTTAAGCGTGCACTGCCGTTGCATATGGAAGCCATCAAGTTGGCGGAACCTCTGGCCCACGATCGTCGCCCCACGGCCCGGCGCTTGGCGCAGGAGTCTTTGATCGTCGCACACCTGGCGGCCGCGCGCAACATCGCCTGGGGCAATTGGAAAATGAAAAAGAAGATGGTCCCGGCGTGGCTAAACCGCGCGGATGAGCTGGCGACGCAATTCTCCAGCGAAGGGGCGACCTCGGTCGATATGCGGCTGCGCGTTTGTCGCGAGGCGCTCGCCGCCTGCGTCGGCATGGAAGGGGATCTCGATCCGACGCCGTGGGCAGAAAAAGTAGTGGCTCTGTCGACGCCGCTGCTCGCCGAGACCGAAGACCCGCTGCGCCGCCGGCAATTGCAATGGGACGTCGGTTCTGCTTTGTACGACGCTTTGCAGGTCCTCCACACCAGTGGTGATTCAGAGCAGGCGATGAAATACGGCACCATGGCCGTCGAGCGTCTCGAGGCGGGCGCCGAGGGCCGACAGCTCGAACCCGTGGAAGCCTATGTGCTCGGACGCTTGTACTTCCGCGTGGGCGCGGTCTGTGCGCTCCATCTCAAAGACGCTCAACAAGCCGTGACCTGGTTCGAGCGAGCGATTCCGCTGCTCGAGCGCCCCTTGCCGGCCGCGGCGCAGGCCGATGCCGGACGCCATGGCGAGAGCTTTGTCAGCATGGCGGTCTCGTACTGGGCCGTCGGCAGCCACGAAGAGGCCGTGCGTTTGACGCGAGTTGGGCTAAAATTGATGGAGCAAGCCGTCAAGGACGGCACGCTTGAGGAAAACACACTCAGCGTTCCCTACACGAACCTCGCGACCATGCACCGGTTCTTGGGGGACGAGGAGCAAGCCGACGCCTTTAGCGAGATGGCCAACAAGCCTACAGATACGCAACGCAAATGAACTTCGTGTTGTCGCTGTTGCTGTTGCCGGTTGTGGACCTCTTTCTCTTGGTGTGGATCGGACGCCAGACGTCGGGAACCTGGGTGCTGGCTCTGGTCGTAGCGGGCTTTGCCGTCGGCGGTTTTCTGCTGCGACATGTCGCCGGTAATTCTTTGCGGGGATTTCAGGCCGGCCTCGCGGCTGGGCAAGCCCCCGGTCCTCTGCTCAGCCGAACCGCGACGGCGGCCATCGCCGGCGTTCTGTTCATTCTGCCGGGCGTCATCTCCGACTTTCTGGCGGTTTTGATCCTCATCCCGCTCTCGCGGCGTTTACTCGCCCTGTGGGTGCTGCCACGACTGGGCCGTGGTGTCGAATTACACGGTTTTTCCACTTTTACCGGGCCAGCGGATGATGCCGAGTTATCCGACCGTGTGATCAATGTGCGGGTCGTCGATCCGGATGATCCCTCTCCACGCCGGCTGGGCGATTCATCAAGGGATTAGTCGTCCGGGACCGCTGGTCGAACTTCGACCGACCAGGCGCAAAAGTGCTTTCGTGCCGCGATTGCGAGCTAGGTTTGCCATGCATCGACAAACTTTACGTAATCGCGCAAATCGAGATCACGCTCATGGCGGTTTCTCGTCGCAATGCACAATTGGCCTGCGGCCGACTCGCTGACTTCTGGCGGAATCTGTTGCGCGAGCGGTGGGGGAATCCCAGCGTGCTCTATGCGAGTGCGTTCGGTTGGGTCGCAATTGTGGCGCTCGCGATCAGCAGCGCCGGCGGCGAAGAACGCCAGAAAGCCATCGAGTCGTTAGCGGCGCACGTCGCGCCGTTCGACGAGCAAATGCCCGGTTACAACGTTGTCGATCCATCGCTCGCATCGACGACGCTCGCCAGCAGGATTTCTCTGGTGGGTATGAGCGCCGAGTGGTGGGGTATGACTGTGTTGTTAATGACCGCCGCTGGTACAGCGATTTGGTACGTTTGTTCGCGGACCTTTTCGCAACGCTACAATTCCTTGCAATGTTACCGCCGCCCACGCGCTACGCGCCCCACGGCTCGGGTCACCGCGCGGCGGCGAAAAATCATGGATGATCTCGGGCAGAGCACGACGGACCAGGGCCGGCGCCCCCTGACGGTGCAACGCGTCATGAGCGACGCCATGGTCTTCGCGGCCCCCTCCAGTTCCACCAAGACGCTGACAAAGTTGCTGATGTCGAGCCCTGTGCGACATATCATGATTTGCGATGCTGCCGGTCACCTGCTGGGCATAGTGACGGATCGCGACTTGCGAAATCGCCGCGGTAAATGTGCCGCGGATATCATGACG
>CAMFLN010000320.1 GCA_945957305.1 uncultured Planctomycetaceae bacterium
GGCATGGCGCTCGCTAATTCTGGATTGGGCCTGGCACACGGCGTCGCGGCCGCCTTGGGCGTGCATGCGCGGGTGCGACATGGACAAGCGTGTGCCGTGATGTTGCCCGTGGCGCTTGTTACGAACCGGCCCCACTGCGAACAAGAGCTGGCCGAACTCGCCGGCGTAATCGGAATCAGTGGTGCCCACAATCCAAGCGCGGCGGCCGCGGCATTTGTTGCGCGGATTGAAGAGTTGTGCCGCCAGGTCGAGATCCCACCTCGCTTGCGTGATCTGGGCGTGCAGCGGGAGCAAATTCCGGAACTCGTCAAAAGCTCGCATGGGAACAGCCTCGACGGCAATCCGGTGGCGATCGATGACGGGCAATTGCACGACATTCTGGAGCGCACCTGGTGATTGTCTCCGCCGGCCTCTCACCTGCTTGGCAGCAGATTCTGTTGTTCGACGCCTTCACGCCGGGCGAGGTCAATCGCGCTCGCGAGGCACACTGGTGCGGGTCAGGCAAAGTCCTCAACGTAGGACTGGGGCTGGCGAGCCTAGGGATGGAAAGCTGCACAATTGCGCCTTTGGGAGGAGCCGCACGTGTCGCGATTGAACAAGAGTTTGCCGAGCAGCGGGCACCTTTAGCGGTCATTCCTTGCCAAGCGCCTACGAGGATTTGCACAACCATTCTCGACCGCGCCACCGGCGTGACGACCGAACTGGTGGAAAACGCGCGACCATTGACCAGCGAGGAAGTCGCGGCGTATGCCGGGGCATTCTCGCACCAAGCCGCGCGGGCTGGCGTCGTGGTGCTCACCGGTTCTTTGCCTGCAGGAGTCGAGAAGAGTTTCTACAGCAATCTTCTGGCGACCACTGCAGCGCAGGCGATTTTGGACGTTCGCGGACCCGAATTACTGGCAGCGCTCCGTCACCGACCGTTAGTCGTCAAGCCGAATCGCGAGGAGCTGGGACAGACGTTTGACCGAGTTCTGACGACAGAGGCGGACCTGCTGGCGGCCATGCGACAGTTGAGCTCTGATGGAGCCCAGTGGGTAGTCTCGAGCGCTGGCAAAGAAGCGTTGCTTGTCGTTTCCACTCAAGAGGCCTACCGGCTCGTGCCCTGTCGCGTGGAGAACGTCGTTAACCCGATTGGGTGCGGCGACGCACTGGCGGCCGGAATGGCAGTGGCGATCGAACGCGGGGGCACGGTCGTCGAAGCCGTGCGTTATGGCATGGCGGCCGCGGCCGATCGTCTCAGGCTGCTGCTGCCAGGTCGTATGGACCCCGCACGCGTATCGCACCTGGCGACGCGGATCGCCATAGAGCGATTGTAGGTACACTGCCTGGCTACTTTGAGACGAAAACAAAAGGCACGTCGCTTTCGCCTCCTGCGTCAGCGACGTGCGCTAGACCGGTCATCTTAATGCAACTTGCGGCGGTACCATCGCTCCGGCCATCGTGGCTGTCTGCGGCAGCACCGGTCGGCTCATCGCCGTGGTGGGGACCGTGACGTTCGTCGTCGGGCAAGCGCCCCACGCCGGGGCGGTCGTCCTACAGGCCGTTGTTCCTTGGCCACACCACGAGCAGCATCCCGGCATTGCCAAAACCAGGGCAGCAGCCGTCAGGAGTTTATAGGCAGTTCTCATGGCACACCTCCTTGCGTCATGTTTCAACGCAGCAGAGGAGGAGCGGGAGAAGTCGCTGGGGGATTGGGATTCTTTCTCTCGCTCCCCCAGTACTATTATCGACGCCGGACCCGTGTGCACAGAAGGCCGAAACCGCGCGCTTCTGTGCCGCCCACCGCACGGTATTTCAGCATGCTACTACTTGCCGTCGCGGTTTTCCTGGCTCGCATCATCCGAGGTTGCGGGCTTGTCTGCGCTTTGCGGCGCAGCGCGACGACCAGCGTTCAGCAGCCGATTCAATGCTGCGCCATCGGCGCCAAACAGTTTGCCGGCTTCGTCCAGAATGTGGCGTCGTCCTTCCTCGTCGATCTTGGCTTCGTTCCACTGCTTGAAGGCACTTTGCATCAGCGCCATCGCAATTTTCTGCTCATCACTGCGTTTGTCGGCCAGCACTTGGAAAATGCCAAAGCACATCTCGTCCGTGCTGCCATTGCCGAATAACACGCGCTGCGGCGGACTGCTGGGGTTTTGGGGATTGCCGCTCGAGTTATCGTACCGGCTCATGATGTCGAGCCGGGTCCCCTTGGTCAGCCGGATCGGCTCGCGATACATGTAATTGTTCTGCCAGTAGAAATTCCAATCCTTGATCCACACCAGCGATTCAACGGTACCGTCAGGCTTGGTCGCGGTGAGCTTCATTTCTTTGCCCACTAGGTGCATGTGAGGCAGCAGCGAGATCAAAGTCACGTCGATTGGCAGCGTGACAGACGATTCGACCTTGTAATCATTCGATCCAGGAGGGATGTCGATCATCAGCGAACCGACGACCAGCGGCGCGCCGGCCATCGTGCGTTCGACGGGCTTATCGGCAAAGTACAGAGCAATCGACGACTGGTCGGTCTCCTCTTTGCCACTGGGATGCATGTGCAGCTGTATCACCAGGTCGGCGTTCTTACGCACCGGCAGGCCGATGTTCTCGGGGAAGAACCGCGGCGTCATGCCCGGGGTCCATACGCCCACGATGCCTGCGACCGGGATGCCGATCGATCCGCTGGTGCGATAGCCTGGCTCAGGTGTTTCGGCATCGCGCTTGCGGCCAACGCCGGAGGTGTCCATGAAGATGATCGCGTGGTGCACCACGGCGGGATTGCCGGGATGGAAATCCCAACCGACGATCGTCTTATTGTCGTCAAGATCGAGCGGAATGATGAAGTGTTGAAAGATGTCCTCGCCATCGGCGGGCACTGTGAAAGGCGCCGGAGCAATCAACTCGACATCCGGTTTGCCCAGTCGCCAGCCGGCAGGGAACTCGGGCAGTGGAGGCAGATCAGCGGCGACCCCCTCGGGTGCCCCGGCTTTCGCCCAGTTCTCCAAGAGCGCAATCTGCTGTTCGGTCAAATGTCGTTCGCCGAGAAAATCGCCATGACCAATTTCCGCGGTCCAGGGGGGCATCTTGCGACTGCGCGTGATGCTGCCAAGGAACTTGGCCCGCTTCGATGCGTCGGCATAACTCAAGAGGCTAAACGGCGCCACCTCGCCCGGTCGATGGCAATCCGCGCATTTGGCGAACAACAGTGGAGCAACATCGCGATTGAACGTGGGGATGTACTCGGCTTCGCCTGGCGTCGCGCGTTCGACGGGGCAACCCACCGGCGTGGTCTTTGCGACTTCCACGGGGCGCCCGGCGGCCGTGGCCGCGATCGCGTCGGCCAACTCGTGCGTCGTCGCTTGCGGCCGTTTCTTACCGGGCTCGCCGTACCAATCATCGATGCGGCCGCGATATACCACCTGGGCATTGGCGTCGAGCACAAAGGCCTCGGGCACGTGCGTTGGCCCGAGTACGTCGCTGATTTCTCCTGACGCGTCGAAGAGCACAGGGAACGCGATCTTGAAATCTTGTTGGAACTTTCGCGCGTCGGCACGGGTGCAAGTCTCGTCAGAGATAACGCCCAAGAACTTTACGTACTTGTCTTGCGCCGCAGCCAGGCGATTCAGTGCCGGCACATACTCGCGCGAAATGGGACAGTCTTTCGATAGAAAAACAATCGCCACGGCGCGATAACCGTCACCGTCGCCGATATTATGCGGCTTGCCATCCAGATCCAGGGCGAACAGAAAACGCGCCGCAGGGGTCTGCACCGCTGAGACGGTATCGGCAGCCGCGGGGGACGACTCAGCCGCATGGCCACGGGTGGTGAGCGCCAATGTTACGCCGGCCAGTGCAGCAAGCTGGCCCAAGTGCCGCAGCACGCGACGCCGTGTGCCAGCAATGTTTCCCGCAGACTGTCTCATGATCGAAACCCCAGGTTGCGTTAGCGGCCGAGTGTAAGCGGATTGCCAGGAAATTTGGCCCGCTTCGTCCTAAATATCGCGGGCGCCAGAAATACCGTCAATGCGAGGTCAAAGTTTCAAGGAATCTGGAACTCAGCGCGAACTATCGACTGAGGTACTGCCGGGCTAGAATGACAAGGCTCAGCATGGCGCGCGGGCGTTGGCATTTACAGCATGAGTATTGCGATGGGACCAAGTTCGACATTTCACCCTCACCCTGCCCTCTCCCCAGAAGGGAAAGAGATTTCTGGAGGAGGGAACGAACTTTCCTCGTTGCCCATCATCACGCCGTTAGACGGGGCAGGAAACTCGAACTTCTCCTGCCCGCCGCTCGCGCCGGGGCCACTTCGCTCGGCGGCGACAACCCCTTTGCCCATGTCGCGCGCCGAGATGGAAGCGCGCGGCTGGGACACAGTCGACGTCGTGTTCGTCACGGGGGACGCCTATGTCGATCATCCCAGCTTTGCGATGGCGCTTTTAGGGCGTTTGCTCGAAAGCGAAGGGTATCGGGTAGGCATTGTCAGTCAGCCCGACTGGCACTCGTGCGATGCTTGGCGCACTTTTGGCCGGCCGCGACTGTTCTTCGGCGTGACCTCGGGCAACATGGACTCGATGATCAATCACTACACGGCCAATCGCAAAGTCCGCAACGACGATGCCTACAGTCCGGGCGGGAAGATTGGCCGAAGGCCCGATCGTGCGACTTTGGCTTATTGCCAGCGGGCGCGCGAAGCGTATGCCGGCGTGCCGGTTGTGGCCGGCGGCGTCGAAGCGAGTCTGCGGCGACTGGCACACTACGACTATTGGAGCGACAAGGTACGCCGCTCGATTATTCTCGATTCCAAGGCCGACCTGTTGGTCTACGGCATGGGCGAGCGGCCCATTCTGGACATTGCGCGACGCCTGGCGGCTGGCGAAAGTGTGCGCGACCTGCGAAACCTCCGCGGTGTCGTCTATCGACTGGGGGCGAGTGAATCGCCGCCCACGGAGAATACACTCACGCTGCCCAGCTACGAGCAGGTCGTGGCGGACAAAATGTCTTTCGCCGAGATGACGCGGATCGCGCACCTGGAAACAAATCCACACAATGCACGTCGCCTGGCGCAATATCATGCGCGCGAGGCAATCGTCGTTAACCCGCCGGCCTTGCCTTTGACGCAATCCGAGATGGATCGCGTCTACGGCTTGCCCTACACCCGTAAGCCGCATCCGGTGTATGGAA
>CAMFLN010000321.1 GCA_945957305.1 uncultured Planctomycetaceae bacterium
CTACACTTATGCGATCGTCGGCAGCGTCAGATGTGTATAAGAGACAGCAATTGCATTCATCGCAATACAGGATTCCGCGTCGAGTCGATCAGCGGCCACACGTCGGAAGAACCCGTCATGGCGGCTGCTGAAGCGCTGGCCAACTAAGCCGCGTTGCTTTGCACTTTGCGAGCAGACGTTCAAGGTTTGCTGCTTACTAGCGCGTTGAACGCAATGATCAGTACGCAGGCCACGAAAGCTGCAATTGCGATCGAACGATCGACCTTTCCCGCTGGCATGCGCAATCCAAAGTGCGGTCCGAGGCCATTCCATAGCCGCAAGCCCAGCGCGACGGCCGGCAGGCCAAATGCGATAAGCTGCCAATGCCGCGTGCCTTGCGCGAGCAGATCTCCTGCATCTCCGGCATTAATCCACGCACCGCCGGCCAGGTAAGCACCGTTGGAGATCAAACAAAACCCGGCAAAGAACGACAGCACAAAGGTTCCTCTGCGGGAAAGCATACGCGCGATCGCGAGTAGCATCAGCGGAAACAGCGAGCCAAGCACTGCGCCGCCCCAAGCTACCAGCAAAGGATGCGGGTTCGCGTTCAAATCGGTACGCGAAAACCCAACGACCGGCAATACGACGCGGCGAACTTCTCCGCCGGTCAGCCACGCTGCCACAACATGCCCCAGTTCGTGAACATCCATCATCGCAAACCAGGAGAACCCGATCGCTCCGACCACGAGCGCGGATTGGTAGCAACGATCAAGCATGATGTGGCGCCATGGGTCTAGCTCCCAAGTTACCTCGGTCGACGATCACGCGCGGGGTTGGGGCTTACTAAAACTGCTCTTCGCCGGTTTTGCGGACCGCATCGGGGAAATCTCGATACAGGGCAAAGTTCAAATCCGTGACGAGTGAATTGACGGCGTGATGCAAGCCTTCGATGGGGCCAGCCCGGCGTGCCACGTGTTGAAAGGCCGCCTCCAACTGGGCCAGGTCAACGACCTCGATGGCGATGTGAAACTCGCCTAACTGCGGTGGACCAAAGCCGAGTTTGCGCCGTGTGACTCGGTACGAGAGAATCAGACGCTCGTCACGCAGGCGTCCCAGGTAGGTCGCGACACGTTCACAGAAAACGACGTCGCCCGTGCCCGGTTTCAGATTGCACCAAACGTGATACAGGTCCATCAGAATTCCTCTTAGTCGATTCCCCCGAGCGTAATTGACGCGCGGCACGGATATTCGAACGCGAGCTTTTGCCGCTCGCAAGAGGCCTTTGGGTACACGCGGGTTCGCGCAACGCAGGAATATCCCCAGCTTGCGCGCAAAAAAAGGCCGCGGTGCCACGATTCTGAAGCTGCCGAACAGAATCGTGGCCCGCGGGCCAGAGGCGACGCCCAGTCATTCGTACGGGCGGGGCCTCCGTGCCCCGCCGGTAAATTCGTCACCCCCCAAGGTTACGCTGCCATGCGAACCGCAGGTACTTCGCCACCGACGCCCAAGATGAACTCTTCAAAGATGCGCAAATCCAAGGCCGAGGCGGAATCACTCTCCGGATGGAACTGAGTGCCCATGGCAAACCAGTCCGTGTGTGTGCTTTCGATCGCTTCAATCACGCCATCAGGACAACGCGCGGTGACCTGGAAGCCTGGCGCCACTTCGTCGACCGCCATGTGATGCAAACTGTTGACACGAATTTCGCCCTCCCCGTACACCCGTTCCATCAACGAGCCAGGCACAACTTCCAACGCATGGCGATGTGCCGGATCGAGCGGGTCCTTGTGCGGCAACGCGCGGGGCAGATCCTCGGGCACATGCAAGAACAGGTTCCCGCCTTGCGAGACGTTCAACAACTGCATGCCGACGCCGATGCCAAAGATCGGCAGGCGGCGAGCAGCGACCATGTTCATCAAGCGGCGATCAAAGTCCTCGCGGCGAGCTTCCAAAGTGCGCACTGCCGGGTGCAACATAAAACCGTCGCGGCGCGGATCGAGATCGGCGCCACCGACCAGTACAATCCCGTCGAGCAGATCCAGAATGCGCTCGAGGTCTTCGTCGCTTTGTAGCGGCGGAATCACGACAGGCACACCCCCCGAGGCGACAATCGCATCGTAGTATCCGGCCGAGATGTAGCTGAACGCAGGCGCATCCTTTTTCGCCGCGCGGTACTCAGCATTCAAACCGATCAAAGGTTTCTTCGACATGTCAGGCTCCTTCCTGGGGCTCTTGGCCCAGCGTGAACAGGGTCGGCGAACGACCTTGCCGAGGCACCTCCAACAGTGTCAGGAAGGAACGCGAAGCGAACAGAATCCAGCGCGGCTGATCATTGCGGGCAGTGCGGCTGCCCCGGGTCATCGGGCGACGGAAGAAGCGGGAATCGACCATCATCCTTGATACCACGCGAAGGTTCCTGACTCGCTCGCGCCCCTTCCTGGGACGCTGTGGGAGCGATTTCCGTATCGTTTGGCCTCGTGTCGATCGCTGTCTTCACTCAACCAGCCTTCTAGGTGGTGAGCGAAGACTTGTATTAACGGCCCGTTATAGAGGCACATCAGCAGGTGGCAAGCAATTCGTTTATTTTGACGTGCTAGCGGCATGCCGGCACAATATCCAGTGCAAGCACGCTGGCGCTAGCGGCCGATGCCAGCAATTGGTCGTTTGCCGTCGCAGCGATTTGCCCACTGCGGCTGCGCGACCTATTTGCTGCCCAGCACACGTGTTAGATGTGATAGCATGGGCTTGTCGGAGGCGTCGCGGAAAAATTCGCCACGTAAACATGTCCGCGCTCAGAGAGAAACACCCATGCTTGTGGCATGATTCGCAGGTGGATGAGGTCTTGACCTGATGGACAGGGAGCTGCCGTCCGATGTGTGACACACTGGCGATCGTCGAACGCGATCGCGTGCTGTTCGGCAAAAACTCGGATCGCGATCCGAACGAAGCGCAGCGACTCGAATGGCATCCACGACGCGTCTATCCGGCCACGGCCCGGGTGCAATGCACCCACCTGGAAATACCCCAGGCGCCTCTTACACACGCGGTGTTGATCAGCCGCCCGTTCTGGATGTGGGGGGCCGAAATGGGCGCCAACGAACATGGCGTCGTGATTGGCAACGAAGCGGTCTTCACACGGCAGCCGTACGCCACGAGGGGGCTGACCGGGATGGACTTATTGCGTTTGGCGCTGGAGCGCGCGGCCACGGCAGAAAGCGCCGTCAACACAATCGTGCAACTGATTGCCGAGTTTGGCCAAGGAGGTGGCTGCGGTCACGAGAATCGCCGCTTCACCTACCACAACAGCTTCATCGTGGCCGATCCACGTCGCGCGTTTGTGCTGGAAACCGCGGGAAAGTTGCACGCCATCGAAGAAATCGTCGGCGCGCGCAGTATTTCGAACGGTCTGACCATACCGGGCTTCGCTCGAGTGCATAGCGATTCGATCAAGTCGCGCGTCGCCGCTTGCAGAATGCGACGTGAGCGCACGCAGCTCTTGGCAACCCGCGCTGAATCGGTGCAAGATGTGATCGCCCTCCTTACCGATCACGGGGCAGGTCATGACGAGCCGGCATACTCCTGGCTCAATGGCGCGATGAGTGCACCGTGTATGCACGCCGGCGGCGTTGCGGCGGCCTCGCAGACTACGGCCAGCTGGGTCTGCGAGTTATCGTCACGCGGACAATCGCACTGGGTGACCGGAACCGCGGCGCCTTGCCTTTCGTTGTTCAAGCCGGTTCGTGTCGATCAGCCGATCGAATGGGGGAAACCTCCCACGGACCAATTCGATCTCGCCTCACCCTGGTGGCAAAACGAAGTGCTGCATCGGCTGACGATGCGTAATCCCGCAGCGCTCAGGCCGCTGTTCGCCGCAGAGCGTCGCGAGATCACGGCCGCGTGGCTGGCGCAGCCGCCGGAGCCCCCGCGCGCCTTCGATGACTCAATCCAGCATGTCGCTCGCTGGACCAACTTGGTGCGAAATCATCCAGTCGCCGACGTGCGACCACTTTACGTCAAACGATACTGGGCTAAACGCAATCGCTGGGCGGGCCTTGATCTAGACACTCGTCACTGCGACGAGCGACCGAACATTCATTCGCACGCCGAGCATTCACACAATGGGTAGTAATTGCGGGGCAAAAGGGCTAGTCTAATAGGCCCACGCGAAAGAATTCGACGAGAGAGAGTTTTTCGCAAGGGTTGGCACAGCGGTAGCTGGTTGCTCTCAAAGCGCCATGCACAGCGCTGGCCGACAGGAAGTGTGCGGGCTGAAAGAATTGGGACGCTTCGACCGGCGAACGGAATTGCCAGGCTTCCGTTTTGCTAGAGTTCGAGCGAGGCCGGACGATCTCGTTTGACACAATGGATGCACAACGATGCCGATCCAACTAACGCCCCGCGAACGCCAGGTCGTTCGCTTGCTCAGCCTTGGCTGCACCGTGCGCGAGGCGGCCAAAGTTCTGAAACTGGCCCCCAGCACCGTGGACAATCACAAAGCCAAGGCGATGTCGAAACTGGGCACCAACAAGGTCGCCCTGTTGACGCGGATCGCGATTCGCGAACGCGTCTCGAAGCTGACTGACCGGCTCAGCCCGGCGGAAAAACGTCGCAGCGGACGCAAGAACGACGGCTGGAACTAACCGCTGCCTTTCTGCTCCCCTGATTAGGTTGCGCCGCGCGAGTCTCGACCCGAGGTTCGCCGAATAAGTATGATCCCGTCGTGAACTGCGAATTCTGCGAAACAAGTGGCATAGGAGGCCTGCGCGTGGTATTGGACCAATTGGAGAATTCCGGCGAGTACGAGTCGCTGCATCCGCGACTGGCCGCGGCCTTTGCCTACCTGCGAGCGACCGATCTCGCGAATCTTGCCATCGGTCGCCATGACATCGCCGGCGATGAGATCTTCGCGCTGGTGCAAGAGTATCGCACCAAGTCTGATGCCGAAGGTTTTTGGGAATCGCATCGCCGCTACATCGATATCCAGCACGTCATCTCGGGCGCCGAGAAGATGGGCTACGCCAATCTCGCACGTCTGCAGGCGCGGCAGCCCTACGACGTGGAGAAAGATCTATTGATTCACGACGGCGAAGGTGATTTCTTCGTCGTGCCGGCGGGCATGTTCACGATCTTTCGCCCGCAAGATGCCCACATGCCGTGCCTGAGCCC
>CAMFLN010000322.1 GCA_945957305.1 uncultured Planctomycetaceae bacterium
GATCAGAGCCAAGCCTACGACGATTCTCTGCTACCCTCGCAGCAGCCTGTCGTCGAATTCAACCTGGAAAAGAACAAGCGGTATTGGGTGCGTCGCCGGGAACGCCGCTTGGCACGTTTTTACGCGCGCGTGCAAGGAGGCCAACGCGCTTCCGGCCAACGGGCAAAGGCAAGCGCCACTCCAGCGCGCGACGGACGCCGGGCGCCACCTGTCTCGCCCACGCCACATGCCCCACCATCAGCGAAGCGTGCCGAGCGTGGGCGTGATGCGGCGCTGGCCGGCGCGAACGACATGATCGCCTGGCAGCAGTTGTGGGAAGTCGTGCAGCGAATTGATGAGAACCTGCGGTTGTTGCGTCAACTTGCCGAATCGCGGCAGCTGCCTCCGGCGGTATTTACTCCCCCGTGAGCCGGTCGCGTTTATTGCGCGCACGAAGAACACTGTTTCCAGGGGCATTACTTACCTTTCAGGCATTTCCATGGCGATCGCTTTTGAAGAACTCGCCGGTTCTCCGCGCATTCGCGTCAACGAACAAGGCACTTCCGCGGTGCGCACGTTTCGCGTGCCCTGGAACGATTGGCAGGATTTTGTGCGCGAATTAATCGGCACGTTTCGCGTGCTGGGGTTGACCACGCATTTTATTCCGCCGATTCAGTTTCCCGGTCTGCCGAATCTGATTGTCTCGGACGTGCAAGTCGAACCCTTTGATCCAGACAATCCCGACGGCTCTTCAGGGATTACGCTGGGTGCATTCACCAACACCTATCCGGCGGGCGGTGCGAAGGTGACAGCCAGCTACCGCACGATGTTCGACGAATTCAGCCCGTCGCGTCGCGACCTGCCGCCGGTGCCCGACGGAACGTTTCTCACCTACGCCGCCAACCTGGGGACCGAGCGTATCAGTACGCCGGGACGCGCCTGGCGCTGGTCTGGTAGTAGCGAGCGGGTCGCGGACGACATCAACCCGGGTTTGCAAGTTCCCAGCGGCGTCTACGTCTTGCGTTGGCAGCGCGTACCGTCGCCGCCGTGGTCGAAAATGCGCGCACTGCGCGGCAGTGTGAACGCCGGCACCTTCTTGTCCTCGCCGCCAGGGACGGTGCTGTTCTTGGGAGCACGCGTCTCGCGCAGTTTTCAATTCATCGAGGACGGCGGCTTCTGGAATCTCGACTACACCTTTTCGGAAAGCACGAAAACGCTCAGCGACGGCTCAGCCACGGCCGGCTGGAATCACTTTTACAAGGAAGCCAGTACTTCCGGAGAACATTGGGTCGCCATCGAGAACCAGCAAGGTCGACCTCCCTATGCGTCGGGCAACTTTACCCAACTTTTTCAGTTCGAGTGAGCGATGCCTGTCCCGTTACAGCCCGTTCGGCCCGGGGACCTGGTCTCGGCGGCGACGTTCAATCAAGTCGTCGACGCGCTCAACGCACTGGGCCAAATCACCGGCGCCTATCCGATCGAAGTCGCTCATGACGCGTCGGGCGTGCGGATCGCTCTTGCGCATCAATTCAAAGCGTGGTTGTTTTGCATTCAAGAAGTGCCCGAGCCTGTGCCGAGAACGGCGGACGGCGTCACCTATTATAGGGCCACGCGCCTGCGCCTCGATTCCGACGACCAGTATGCAGCGCAAAGTCCGCAGGACGTCACGCTCTACGATCCCCTGGCCAAGAGCAACTCGGCACCGCACTTGGCTGAGGGGGATTGGGTACTGGCGACATTTGATGCTGACGCCGGTCGCTGGCACGTCGTGCGCAGTCCGGCGAACAACTCACGAATCGTCCGCTTTAGGCTTTCGTCGACGCTGGACCTCGGGGGCTCGGCACCGGCTGTCATCCGCAAGTGGGACCCCGCGGCCGGCGGCGGTAGCGGCGCGTACGTCGATGGCGACACGATCACGGTCAAGGATTACTTTGGCGCGCTCGGCGACCCCGGCGAATGGCAAGCGCCCAACGGCTACTACGGCTTCGCCGTCAAGCTGACGGACCTCGACGAGTATCAAATCCTGTATATGGAGCATCAGGCCGCTTACGTGGCCTTCACGCTCACCAGCGACATCAGCGGCGGCGAAGCGACGGCCGATTTTGATAGTTTTTGGGCAGGCCGGAATGTCGGCACCGCCACCAATGTTTTTGATCGGACCGGCAACTGGTCGAGCGGCAAGAACGGCCAAAAGGGGATCGCCTGCTGGGATTCCAAAGAGGAAGAGTATGTGATTCTGGCGCTGGGCAAGCCGGCGCAAGAACTTGTCTTGTTCTATCTCGACGAAGATCTGGAACAGTTCAGCGGCGCCGACGCCACGCTGCGCCGCTGGGTGGGGGCCAACTGGGTGGCCGACGCTGGGGACGCCGAAGTGTGGGACTCTTCCGGCCTGGGGCCTGCCCTACAAGGTGATGTTGGCGTGGCGTTCCTGTCGTCGGCCAGCGGGCGCTACGAGATCATCACCTTGCAGCGGCGCGACATCCCGCGCGTGGTCCGCTTCAAACTCTACGAAGCACTCACGCTAGGCGGCAATGCGCTAGCCAAAGTGCAGACCTGGGGCGGCGCGGCCTACGCCGACGGCGACGAGATTACCGTCGTCGATTGGTATGGCTTCCTCGGCCGCCGCGGCGCGTTCCAGGCCCCCAGCGGTTTTTATGGGTATGCCATCCGCCTGCCCGACAAGGACGAATACCAGATCCTCGAGCTCGAACGGCAGGCGCTGTTTGCCGAAGTCCACATCACCGAGGACATGGGCCATACGACGCCGGGACAGGCGAGCGCCAGTTTCGATACGTTTTGGGAAGGGCAATCGACGGCCGGCGCGGCAACCGTGTTCGACACGCGCGGCGCGTACGGCGCGGCCAAGAGCGGCGACAAGTTCCTGGTGGTGTGGGATTCGCACGACGCGCAATACAAGATCGCCGATGGCAAGCCGGGGGCCGGCTCGGCGATTCGCTACGCCAAAACCTACGACAGCCACACCCTGGCCGCCGACAGCAAGAGCAACGACCATTACGTCGAGTGCCAGGCGTGCGACGACATCACTGGCGCCGGTTACGACAGCGGCAGCGAGCACTTTAATGTCCTGCTGCCCAGTCCGAGCGCGGCGACTGATCCCAACGTCGAGAGTGGCGTGGTCATCGGCTACACGATCGACGACGCGGGCAACCGCGTCTGCGTGACCGGTTACCTGGACGACGCGCGTAAGACCTTGAAGCTGTGGCACGGGGATGTGGCCGATATTCCGCACGGCTGGACGCTGTGCGATGGCACTAGTGGCACGCCCGACCTGTCGGGCCGGTTCGTGATCGGCGGGCAGACCGGCGGCAGCGGCCCGCTCGACGACGACGGCAACAGCAACGACTTCGGCGAGACCGGCGGCAGATTAAAACACAAGCACGCCGCGCATCAGCCGGCGGCCACAACCTCGGCCGCGGTAAATGTGACGAGTGTCGCGTCGACGGCGGTCAACGCCTTAATCAAGCCGACCGCGCTGAGCGTGCAAACGGTGATGACCGGCAGCCCGATCGCCACGGGCACCACGTTGCCCACGAAGCTCGAAGCACTCAACGTGCTGCCGGTCTATACGGTGGTGGAAACCAGCCTTACGGCGGACCACCATCACGAAATCGACGTCTTCGAGGAAGACACCAAGAAAGATTCCGAATTCGGGGTGACCTATCGCGTTATCGCGGCGAACTCAGACCCGATCACCACCAGCACGAATATCCCCTCGGGATCGGGGCTGATTCAGCCGAACCCGCACACGCACGATCTGGACATCGACTCGAGCGATGCCCGGGTTGACATCGACCCGAACCCCCACGTGCACGGCGCAATCCTGCCGGTTTCGGGCATCACGTTTTCCCCCGACATCGTGACGCCCAACCCCCACAATCACGACATCATCATCAACGCGGCGACGACCGTGCTGTCGACGGCCGATTCGCACAGCCACATGACGCCGACGCTGAGCCACAGCCAGGAGTACCACACGCCCCGGTATTACGCGCTGGCTTACATCATGCGAACGGAATAGCAGCAATGGAAACCACCCTTGTTTTTGTCGACGACTTTGTACCCTCGGAACACAACAGCATCAAGGCCGTGAAGCTCGTCGACGATTGGAACGCCGGTTGTGTGTTCCTGAAAATGGCCCGCGAGCAGTTGCGCGCCGTGGCGGCCGTGGTTCACCCCGATTTTCGCCGCCGGCGCTACGGCCATCAGATGATGTTCGAGCTGGAACGGCGCTTTCCCGACCGCATCACGTTCCCCCAGCAGATGGAAGGGCTGACCCCGATCACCGTCCCCGATTGGCTCGACAAGCGGCCGGCGATCATGGCGGCAGGCAACCCCAACGTCGGACGCGATGACCTGCCCCCTTACGTGCCGGCCCCGTTGCCGAGCGCCGGGATTTACGTGTTGGAGGACCGCCCGAAGTTGGAGAGTACCGACGCCCATTTTGCCACGGTGCTCAAGATCGTTGACGGCAGGAAGATCGGCGAGTTGCGTTGCCTGATCAAGTCCGGCCAGTGTTGCGTAGGGGCTGGCAAAGTTGCTGACGAAGGGCGGCGCCTGCGCACCTGCGCGGAAATGATGTACGAACTGGAACGTCGCTGGCCTGGCGTGACCACCAAGCCGCCGACCGGCTTTGCTTCGGACTTTCTGGATTATTGGTTCGCCCATCGCGAGGCGATCCTGGCCGCAGGTCCCCACGCCGGGCGCGATGACTTGCCCCCGTACGTGCCAAGCGTTTTACCCGAAAGGTTTTCATCTTCAGGAGGTTCCTCATGAGCGCTGCGATTTCGAATCTATTACTGCTGAGCCAGTTTCAGGTGACCGAGAACCCTGGCAGCGCCCCCTCGGGCGTGGCCCTGACTTCGCTCTTTCAAGAGCTGGACCAATTCAAGCAGCTTTCCCCCACGTCGACGCCGCCGGTCTCGCAATTCGGGATCTATAAGACCACGATTAGCGGCGGCGGCTACACGATCGACGTCACCAGCTTGCAAGGGAGCAACGGCACCTTGAACGCCAACGGCAAGAAGCTGGTCGCTGTGTGCGTGGCGAACCCGGCAGCGTCAGCCGGCGATGTGAATATCGCCACCGGCGCAAGCAACGGCCTGTCTCTTATACACATCTCCGAGCCCACGAGACGTAGAGGACT
>CAMFLN010000323.1 GCA_945957305.1 uncultured Planctomycetaceae bacterium
GTACCCCGGGCGGCACCAACCATGCCAGCGCCAGCGGTCCCATCACGGACCAGATGAGAAACGTCGGCCGGCACAAAACTGCCAAGCCGAGCGCCGCGCCAGCGCCGCAACAACGCCCGTACGACGGATGTCTCGTCGCCGACGTCAGCGCCAGTAGCGCTAAAGCGCTGAGAAACGTCGCCAACGTCTCGGTCATTGGCACCATCGACTGCCGCAGCAGAATAGGATCGCAGGCAATCAACGCGCCGGCCAGAAATCGCCAGCGCGCGAGATTCCACCACTCGCCGAGCTGCATCACGAGCATCACCGTCGCCACACCCAGCACGGTGTGCAAACCCGCGATTGCGCCGCCATCGACGAAGCCTTGCGGAGCCAGGCTGGCGAGCACCAGCGGATACAGCACCGGCCGAAACGCTGACGGCAAGCCGTTGCGATAGCCCAAGGTCCAATGTTCGCGCAGGCTTTCGGCGAATTCCAGATAATCATCGACATCTCGCGCGAGCATCCGCGGATTGCGCGTCACGGCCTGGGCACGAACCACAACCGCCAACAGCACCACGCCGAGAAACAGCCAGCGATCCAACTGCGAACGGTCGTGCTGGGCGATTGAATCCATGAACCGATTGTAGCCTACTGCCGACCAACGACTGCCTGCGAATTTGCTGTCTACCGGCTACTGTCTACCGGCTACTGTCTACCGACTACTTTCTACGTCCACCGACTATTTCCCCACGCACCATCGCACCGCGTTTTGCATCAAGCGCTGATACATCGGATGCGCAAGCGCCTCGCGCGTATGGCCGTTGGCCAGGTGGCACAAGCGTCCCTTGCCCGGCTCGTAGGCCCAGCCGGCCGCAGCGGTCTGACCGTCGTCCGCGCGGTTGCGTAGCAGCAGGTGCACGCGCTCGCTGTCGTACGGGGGCGTATGTTGCTCGTCAGCCACGGAAAAATCTTCCACGCCGCGCGTCACGGGGTGTTCGCGGTCGACCACTTCGACGCGAAACCGTTCGAGCGGTCCATGCCCCACGTAGCGTCCGCCGACGAGCCGCAGGTAAGGTCCATCCTCGGGGTAGATGCCCATCGAGTTGTGCAGATTGAGAAATCCGCCGCCGCGATGCACAAAGTCGACCACGGCCTGTTCTTGCTCGCGCGTCATCCATACATAGTCAGGCTGGCCGGCCGCTTGTGGCCGCATCAAGCCGTCACGCAAAATCACCAGCAACTGTACCCGCGCCAGGTTTTCGGCCGATAGCGCGCGTACGTCGACGGTAAAGTGCGGCACGACACCCGTCGCGGCGAAAACAGGACGCAAACCCTCTTCGACATGGCTCGGCTCGTGCGGCTGGTCGCCGATCAACACCAGGGCGTGTGCCCGCTTATCGTTGGGCTGCGGCGGATTGCGGCCAAACGGCGCCTGCGGCACCGTCAGTTCCTGGTAGACATGCTCGAGGTCTTCGGCCAGCGGCGTGTCGTACGGCATCCACACCAGGAACTCGGGCGCGAGGCTGATGGCGCTGGCCAACAGTTCACGCGGCCGCCCCTGCGCGATGAAGTAACCGACTTGGCGCTGTAGCTCGGCGAGAAACCGATCTTGCCGCGCGATCGCGGCAGCTGTTCCCCACGACCCACAGCCCGGCACGACGTGCGCCGGCTTTCGCTGGGCAAGCTCTGCGAGCCGCTCGCGCCAGGCGGCCGTGTCGCTGCCCGATAGTTGTACGCGCGGCCCATGATAAACCGCAGGTCCGGCGAAGAGCGTCTCGGCACGCTCGGCAAAGATCACGGCGGCGCCGACCGTCGAGATTTCGTCGCACGGCGAAAACGTAATTTGCTTTCGCTCACCCAGCTTCGTTTCCTGCGAAACGACGTTGTATCCGGCCGGCGGCGCTGTCAGAGTTGCCTTATCTCCGGCAGGCGACGGCGCAGGAAGCGACGCGAGCGATTTGTAAGTCGCTGGCGATAGGTAGATCTGCTTGACGCCATGCTCCTGCAATTCCTCCACCAGAGGTGCGTCTTCTCGCGTGGCATGCGTCAGCAGCAACGCAATCGCGGGCTTGCCGGACATCTCTTTCACGGCGCCCAGGTATTCAACCGCACCCTGGCCACGCGGCAGATCGACCAGCCAGACTCCTTCGTCGGTCTCGATCCATCCAGAGTTGGCCGATCGGTAGCGGTCGGCGTAACCGATGACGTGTACGTCCGGCGCGAGCTTCTCGTGATGCGGCCAGGCAGCCGCTGCCTGGCTCTGACCGAGCAAGCATAGAACCAGTCCCAGGGTGCTCAATCGAAAGAACATGAGCGCAAGCTCCCGGCGAAAGAGATCTTTAAGCAAAATGCGAGTCGAAAATCAGGCGGTCACGTGGCACAAGTATGTGCGTCCTGCACCCGCACTTCAAACCGCACGATATAATCAGGGGTGAAGGACGCAGTAGCCAGTAGTCGGTAGCCAGTTGGGAATAGTTTGGTAACCGGCAACCAATTACTGACTACCAATTACTGACTACCAACTACCGGCTACTGATTACCGACGACCGACTACTTCCCTTACCGCCCGCTGCCGGCTGCCCACTATTCCCGAGGATCCCATGAGCGAACTACTTGTCGGCCGACGAATCCTGATGTTCGTTGATGACATCTATGAAGACCTGGAGCTGTGGTACCCACGCCTGAGGCTGATCGAGGCCGGGGCCCATGTCGTGGTGGCCGGGCTGCAAGCGGACCGGGTTTACCACGGCAAGCACAGCTATCCGTGCCGGTCGGACGCCGCGATCGCCGACATGGAGGCAGCCGATTTCCAGGGTTTGGTTGTCCCGGGTGGGTTCATGCCCGACAAGTTGCGCCGCGAAGCGAAAGTGCTCTCCCTGGTGCGCGATTTCGCCGGGGCTGGCAAACTGGTGGCCGCCGTGTGCCATGGCGGCTGGATTCCGATCTCGGCCGGCGTCTACCGTGGCGTGCGGGTCACCGGGTCGCTGGGGATCAAGGACGATCTGGTCAATGCCGGCGCCGTGTGGGAGGACGCCGCGGTCGTGGTCGACCGGCACTTCGTTTCGAGCCGTAAGCCGGACGACCTGCCCGACTTTTGCCGCGGAATTCTCGGCGTTCTCACGGCCCGCTAGCTGGACGGGCGCGGGGAGCGAGTCGCAAGCGGAAACTGTTTGCTACCTTACGTTTTAGGTCAAGCAATTTCGGTTCAAAATGCTTGTCTCGCCCCGCGGCCACTGATAGACTGACAATGTCATGTCCAGGGGTGCATTTCTGCGCCGTATACCGGCTGGGAATAAGAGAGGTAATCATATGATCCGTCGTACGCATTGCTGCTCCACGCCGGCGCGTTGTATCGCGCGGCGACAGCGGGGCTTCACGCTGGTCGAGCTCTTGGTCGTGATCAGCATCATTGGGACGCTGGTCGCCTTGTTGTTGCCGGCCGTGCAAGCGGCTCGTGAAGCGGCCCGCCGCAACACCTGTTCGAACAATCAGCATCAGCTCAGCATCGCGGTCGCCAGCTATGTGACCAGCAAGCAGACTTACCCCGGCTACCGCGACACGTTGAACACCAACGGCGGCGCGTTCCCGGTGAGTTGGGTCGTGATGCTGTTGCCCTTCATGGACAATCGGCCTGCCTACGACTTGTGGAAGCAGACCACGCTGCAAAGCGGTACCTTCAACGTGCTGGCCATGCAAAATGTCCAGGCGCTGGAGTTCATGGTCTGTCCGAGCGACGTCGTGACCGACACAGCTGGCTCGCAGTATCCCAACAGCTATGTCGTCAATACCGGACAAATGGACGCGAATCTGACTTACGCCGATTTAAATAGTGGACTATCGCCCGACTCACCCGCGAACGGCGTGTTCCTGAGTCGTTGGGAGTATCAATATTCTCCACAGAACACCTCTAGCCCCGGTCCGGGCGGTGTCAGCCAGGAGAATCGCCTGCAAAAATTTGTCGACGCGAACTTCTTCGATGGTAAGACTAATACCTTCCTACTCTCGGAAAATGTCGACGCCAAGAACTGGATGGATGCTGAACTGTCAATTGCTCCAAGCGGCACCGGCTATGCAGTCGACACCAATAACGGATTCAAAACTGCGCCTTATACGAATCCTTCGAACGGCATGACTAATGTTTCTAA
The DNA here is from genome assembly GCA_945957305.1 of uncultured Planctomycetaceae bacterium. Lineage (GTDB taxonomy): Bacteria > Planctomycetota > Planctomycetia > Pirellulales > JACPPG01 > JACPPG01. The sequence continues at coordinate 4,128 of CAMFLN010000323.1, forward strand.
GGGTGCGCCTACAGGATCCAACAGCATCAGCCCCGAGATTTTTGCCGGCTTCGTGTGGTGGCCCAATTCGGCGATTTCACAATCGACAGCCGCCCCTAACTCGCTGGCTAATATCAATGGTCTCTTCAACTCGACAATTGAAGGTTACGCCGACCCGGCGGTTGGTTATGCAACGGACATGAATTATTGCCGGCCGTCCAGCAATCACCCGGGCGGTGTGAACATGACCTTTGGCGACGGCCGTACGCAGTATGTCAATGAAAACATCGACTACACCGTGTACGCCAGCCTAATGACCCCTGAAGGGCGCAAGTGCAATCCGCCCGGAATGCTGTTCATCCCCACGGCGAAGCTGCCGCAGAATTCCGCGTACATAATTTATCGTAATCAGACGAACACATCGGCCGGCCTGTAATCAGGCTTGAAGATAGGATCGTGAGCGCATCTCGGCGCACGATAGTTGTCGACATGACTACGAGGTGGAGGTCGCAAGGCCTCCACTTTTTTTTGTACAATTCAGCCTCGGGTGCTAATCCTGCTCGAGCTTATTGTGCGTGACTGGTCCGGGGGTCGGAGCGCGGCCACGCAAACCTCCGGCTGACCTGGGCGGTTGAACCGGCCCGCTGTTTTTACTGCGAACTTTGGGGAGTCATTCGGGATGGATACCGGCACCGTGTGGCGCGATTATTTCGTCGGCTGGCCCAAGGACATCCCCCGCCGCGGCGTGCTGGTCACCAGCTTCAACGAGCAAGTCCCCTTCGACGGGTTCATGACCACTGACACGCTGCTGCTGGTCGAGCGCCGCACGCCTGACTCGATCGGCGCCCGCAAGCTGATCTTGCCGTACGGGCAGATCGTCGCCATCAAGCTCACCGACGTGGTAAAGGCCAAGTCGTTCGCCGCCGCCGGCTTCAGCGGAGACCTGCCCAACCAGGGCTAAGAAGGCTGGATCAGTAGACGGTAGACGGTAGCCAGTGGTCGGTAGTCAGTAGCCAGTGGTCGGTAGTCAGTAGCC
>CAMFLN010000324.1 GCA_945957305.1 uncultured Planctomycetaceae bacterium
CCGCGATTCCTCTACGTCTCGTGGGCTCGGAGATGTGTATAAGAGACAGTCTGTGCCCCGGGCGGCGGCGAACCCTGGGCCACGATTCACACGAAACGCCAGGCAGGCATCGACCTCGCCCTCTCAGGGCCGAAGGGGCGTTTCGCTCAAGGCCGCGTGGCGCCGCTCGCCGGCAACCCCGAGCTACAGATCGATCGCCCGGACAAGGACCTGGTCAAGTTCCGCTTCGTCGCATCGGGTGAGATCGCGGCGCCGGAACTGGCGGCGTTTTTACGCGAACATTATGCCGCGGCCTGCGAAAAGCCGAAACGGTCGCTGCAAAACTCGCTCTCCTAAGTGCCTGACGCGCGTTTGACTTATCGCGCGGCGCAGTCGTGCGGATATAGAGATATCTGCGCAGCGGGCCTGTCGTCTTTCCCTTCACCGAACGTTCGTTCAGGCCATCGGTTTCGCGTAAGGCATTTTCCGTGACATTGCGCTCGACTATTGAAGGGCTAGGTTCTTGTGGTAGCAAATTAAAGTCGCGGTGGAAAATGCCATGATTTCACAGCGGATTTAATGTCATCTTCGCAAAGCTTTATTTCCTGGCAGACCGCAGTTTACGCACCTATAGTGAGTCCTCCTCCACCACAGCGCTAATTAGGTAGACGGCCGCTGCGGGCCTCGACCTTCCATGTCGCTTGTCGCGCTGCTGGATCGCAGCTGAGACGGATAGCGAGACGCTTCTCAAAGCAGATCGAGGGCAGCTGTGCGCGCGACACCAGCAAGGCAAACGCGTCGATTACTGTTTACGATTTTTGTCATCTTCTGCGCCAGCGTTTGCAGCACCACGACGAGTCATGGAGAGGATGAATGGTCTTCGTTTCGGGGCGGGCTGCGAGCCGGCTCGGCGGTTGATCGCCACGCCCCCATAAATTGGTCCGTTAGCACCGGCAAAAACATCCGCTGGCGCACACCGATCGAAGGACGTGGTCATTCGTCTCCTGTTTTGAGCGCGGGGCATGTTTATGTCACGACCGCCTACATGGGGGCGGAACGGCAAACATTCATCCGCGGCGCGGCCTGGATGTCGGTGCTGCTGATCGCGCCGGCGGTCGCCGGAATTTTTCGTCGCGTTGGAGGCGCGCCCCCTGGTCAGAGTGGGCGCACGCGCAGCTTGCGAGAACTTCTCAGCAAGACGGTGCTGCTGGGCACCTTCTTCGGCCTCGTTTTTCTACTGATCTTTGCCGAGCACGTGCTGGACTACAATCGCTGCCCGATACGGCATTGGCTGGGCACAAGCCTGCTGTTGTCGTTGTGCATTGTGCTGATCACCTTCACGGTCAAGCGCGGATCATGGATCAATGTTTTGTGCGGTGTCGCGGCGCTCACCACCGCCGTCATCACCATCGCAGGCGTTCCCAACAAAGACCACGCCTTCCGCGGCGGCGTGTTCGCCCCCAACTCAATGGTCGTGTTTGCCTTTGCCGTCCTACCGGCCTGTCTCGGCGTGCTCTGTCTGACTTCGTTCGTCCTGCTGCGGACTTCGCGACGCCTGCACGATGCAGCGCGGTCGCGATTTCGCCGAGCCGTGGTCGCTGCCGCGGCCTGCGCCATCGCCTTGACGCTGAGTGCGATCTGGGCGCTGGGTACACGGATTTTGACGGCGGGCACCACGGACCGCTGGCCACAGTGGCCGGCGCTCATCGGCTGGACTTGCTGCGCGCTGCTGGTGGTCGCGTGTTTAGCCGCGTGGCTGTTCCGCTACGATCCAACGACTGGCGAGCTAAGCGACCCGCGCCATGTGGATCTGTCACACTTCGCCGGAGCTTTCACGTTGCTGTTGGTCGCCTGTGCGATCGGCGGAGTCTCTTTCACCGCAACGGTCAAGAACAGCCAATATCTCGAACAGCACATGTCGCGCGTCGAGATCGTGCCTGATCTCGGCTGGGGAGGGATGATTGCGGCGGTCTCGGCGATCGCGGTTGGCATTGTCGGGACGACGGCCCAGTCGCCAGGCTGGAACCACTTCGCCCCCGGCTCGGGCCGCGGCGCGATCGTGTGCCTAGGGCTGATCGGTGTCTTGCAATTTGCCAAAACCAACGCCGCGGTGGGACCACAGATTTATAACCGCGCCATCGTTTGCCTGGATGCCGATAGCGGCAGCCTGTTGTGGCAATGTGCCGGGCTGCCCGGTCCCCAGGGCGTGCTGCACCGTGCGAATAGTCCCGCGACCCCCACGCCGGTGGTCGGCGCGAATCGGGTGATCGCCTATTTCGGTTCCGCCGGCCTGATGTGTGCGGATTTGCGGGGCCACCTGTTATGGGAAAACCGGGACGTGGCTTTTGAAAGTGCGTACGGCGTAGGCACCTCACCGGTTTGCGAGGACGACATAATCATTATCGTCAGCGGAGGGCCAGACGCGCCTTACATTGGCGCACTGGATGCAGACTCAGGCCACGAACTGTGGCGCCGCCCGACAGAGTGCCGGCCCGACCATGTCAGCGGAGCCAGCCGTACTCCTCTGATCATCACGCTCGCTGGCAGGAAATATGTCGTGGTGTGGGATATTTCGGCACTCAAATTATTCGACTTGCACACGGGCGAAGTGTTTCAGCAAGTCGCGCTTCCCGATGCGGCCGGCGACAAGGTGGCCAGCGTGGCCACAAACGGTCGGATGATTTTCTGTTCGGGTCCGGTGGAAACCGTGGCCCTTGGCTTCGAGCCGGACTCGCTTGCGCCAGCGATTCGCTGGCGGCGCACAGTCGCGGGGGCGAATTGCGCCTCGCCGGTCAGCGCCGAGGGCCTGCTGTTCACCATTACTGACAATGGCGCGATCGCTTGCCTGGATGCAGAAACCGGCAAAGTCTACTGGCGCAAACGCTTGCCCGGCGAATACTTTGCCAGCCTGGTCGTGGTTGGCAAGTATTTGTACGCGGCAAATTGCGACGGCCTCACCACAGTGCTGGCCGTCAGCCGGGAATTCACGCAGCTGGCCGCCAATGAATCGGGGCGCCCCTTCTATGCCTCGTTCGCCGTCGGCCAGGAACGTCTCTTCGGACGGGACGAAACCGGCGCGATGTGCATCGCCGAGTCAGCACGGCAAGCTGAATAAACGGCCGGAAACGGTCCAGGCTTATCGAGTCGTATCCGCTGGCTCGCGCGCCGCCGATTGTACTGCGGAGGTCGAATGCACCGCGTCGGCGATTGCCTGCGCAATCACGGCGTGAGCCGTGGCGTTAGGATGCGTATCGACCATGCGCGGCGGATCGCCGCGCCAGTTGGCATAGGCGCGGCGATACGATTCTTCGTCGGGCTGCGGCAAGTCGTCGATCAACTTGTCATGAGGCCGCGCGACCGGCACGCCCATCTCGGCGAGGTACGCAGGAAGCTCGACCCGTTCGCAATCGCTGCCCAGGACCACGATCACCAGCTGCGCGCGGGCCGCCTGGCAGAGACTCAACAATTCGCCATAGCCAGCCGCGACAACGCGATCGCGATCTCGGCAGGGAACCGGCGTCACGCCCAATATTTGCCGTACCAGCGTGGCCGTGCGTCCGAGATCGTCATGAATGCGCAGCGGTATCGAGCTGCCGGCGGCGAAAGCGCAGAAATCTTTTAGCGATTTCGGCGTCTCGCGATAATTCCCGAAATCACGCGCATCCCAGGCAAAGACCGGCGGAGCGATGTGCAGCTCGCCGTCGGACTCGGCAAAGTAGGGCCCTGGGATGACGCCATAATAGGCCGGCAGGTAACAGGACATTGATCGATCGAGCAACCACGGCGAGTACTGGGCGACGACGATTTCCGGCTTGTGACGCGGAATCAAGTCGCGGGCAAGCAGCACCATCTGCGCCAGGCCGTAACTGCATTTTCCGGCGTTGAGCACATGCCCCTGCAATTGCTCTTCGAGCCGATAGGCAAACGTCTCCTCGGCCGGGCACGAATCACCGAAGGTGAACGAACAGCCGAGCGTCAGAATGGCGGGCCCCGCCGCGCTGCTCGAAGTCGCACGCTCGGGTGGCACGCGAAAACCGTGCTCGTCGTAATGGATCGGCAGATCGGGACCAATGGCGAAGGTTTGTTGGCCGACGCTCCCGGGAATCGACGTGTAGCCGAGCAGCGCATCGGCCTGATGCACATTGCCGCGCCAGCCCCGCTTTTGGTCCTTCACGTAGCGATAGGCCGACCAGCTCCAGCCGATGCACCACGCGGCATATGCGAACGTGGCAAAAAAGGTGGTCGCGACAAGTGCGAAGGCGACCTTCTTACGCCGGGATAAAACAAGCGGAGCGCGCCGCGAAGCTTGCTTCATGGTTTCCATAACTGACCTGCTCGATCCTGATTTCAGCAGCGCACGATTGAAGCGCGGAATTACCCTGCGGGGGGCGGATTCTAGGCAATCGAATCATCACCAGCAAGGTGACCACGTCGCGCGGGATGGCGCATAGCTAGCACCTAATGAATGCTCCCTAAATGGCAACGAAGCTGCATTTGGCGAGCGGGAGAACAATGGCACTGCCAGAGGAAACCCAGATTATTTAAACCAGAACCGTTCGCCGCGGGCGAAGCGGGCCAATCCGCGGGCTGTGCTAGCGCTGCGCATCACGGGATGCAGATTCGCGGCCTCGATTTCCAGCGCATCTTCCAGCTCGAGCGACAAGCCATGAATCGCCGAGCCAAGATCGGCCAGCAACGCATCGCGCGGTTGTTGGGCCACCTGTCGCGCAATCTCCAGCGCCCTTGCCAGCCCCGTCCCCTCGGGCACGATCTCCCACACCAACCCAATCTCGCGCGCACGGTGCGCCGTGATTCGTTCTCCGGTGATGATCAATGGCAGTGCATTGCCCCAGCCGAGCAGGCGCGGCAAGTAAACTGTACCGCCATCGACCAGCGGTACTCCCCAGCGGCGGCACGCCACCGAGAATGTCGCTTGCGGTTCAGCGATCCGAATATGGCCGTGACAGAAAAGCTCCAGCCCACCAGCATAAGCGTAACCTTGCGCCACCGTGATCACAGGCTTGGTTTGCACAAGGCGTGTGCCTCCCATCGGCCCATGCCCTTGCTGCTCTAATTCGCCGCGCGTGGCGGTTTGTTCGCCGAGGGTCGCCAGCTGGTCGAGCGCCGTTAGATCCGCGCCCGAGCAAAAAGCCTTGTCACCG
>CAMFLN010000325.1 GCA_945957305.1 uncultured Planctomycetaceae bacterium
GTACTATGAGGCTGTATTCCATTCGCGGTTTGCCCACCGCCTCGGCGAACTGGGACTGCCGATCGAGCGCACCGTCGATGGCTGGGAACTTGCAGGCATTGACCGGCCATTGATTGAGAAATTCTCGCGGCGGAGCCAGCAAGTCGAGGAACTGGCCAAAGACAAGGGGATCACCGATCCCGAACTGAAAGCGGAATTGGGCGCCATCACCCGCGAGCACAAACAGAACGCTCTCCAATTCGACGAGTTGCAGAGAATCTGGGATGGGTGGATGACGCCTGACGAACGCCGCGCCCTGGACAGCCTGGCAGGGCGGCTAGGGGAAGACGCAGCGCCCGTGGACGGGAATGCCGCGGTTCGCGCCATCGAGCACGCGCAGAAGCATGTCTTTACGCGCAAGAGCGTTGTGCCGGAGCGACAGCTATTGGCCGAGGCGCTTTGGCATTCCGTCGGAGAGGCGACGCCGGATGAAATCCAGCAAGCGTATGGCCAGAGCGGGCTGATCACCGGCGAACGATTTGGCAGGCGGATGGTGACGGACCGGGAGGTGCTAGAAGAAGAGCAACGGATCATCCGCTTTGCGCGTGAGGGCAAGGGAACCTGCAAACCGTTTGTCCGCAATCTTGAGTCTTTTCAGGACGATAGGCTCACGGCGGAGCAAAAGTCGGCCGTCAAGGGAATCGTTGAGTCCCGCGATCAATTGGTGCTGTTGCGCGGCGCGGCTGGCGTGGGTAAGACGCGCCTGATGAAGGAAGTGGCCCATGTCGTCGAACGAAGCGGAACCAAAGTGTTCGCCTTCGCTCCCTCCGCCGATGCCGGTCGCGGAGTGTTGCGCGACGAGGGTTTTAATGCCGACACGGTGGCCACGTTACTCGTCAACGAAAAGCTGCAAAAGGAACTGGCCGGCGAGCTGATTTGGATCGACGAGGCGGGGATGATGGACGCCCGCACGACCCGTGGGGTGCTGGCGCTGGCGGACCGGCTTGACGCGCGCGTGCTCCTGTCGGGAGACCGCTATCAGCATGGCGCCGTGGCGCGCGGCGACGTGCTACGCATGCTGGAGACCGAAGCGGGGATCAAGCCGATCGAAGTGAATCAGATTCAACGTCAGCAAAAGCAGGCCTATCGCGAAGCTATCCAATTCCTGAGCGAACATCGCATGGAAGATGGCTATGAGCGCCTGGATGAGTTGGGATGGATCAAGGAGCTGCCGTACCACGAGCGGTATAAACAGATCGCCGCCGACTACTTGAAGGCGGTGGACGATGGCAAGACGGCATTGGTCGTGACTCCCCGGCATGTCGAGGCGGCGCGCGTGACGCAGGAAATCCGCAGCGGCCTGCGCCAGGCAGGCGAGATCGGCGAGGAGGACCGCCATTTCTTAAAACTGGAAAACGCGCATCTGACATCGGCCGAGCTGCGCGACGCCGTCAACTACCGTGCTGGGGACGTGATTATTTTCCACCAGAACGCTCAAGGGTTTACGCGGGGTGATCGCCTGGTGGTCAAGCCTGGCGCAAAGCTGCCGCTCGACCAGGCGGAGCGGTTTCATGTGTCCCGCCCGGCCGAGTTGGCCTTGGCCGCGGGTGACACCCGCGGCATTCCCAGCGGCGGGCGCACCGCCGACGACAAGCATCGCCTGGAATCCGGCTCAACGTATCAGGTCAAGCGGTTCGACGACGATGGCAACATCATGCTGTCGAATGGCTGGGTCGTGGGAAAGGATTTCGGGCACCTGGCGCATGGGTACGTGAGCACGTCGCATAGCAGCCAGGGCAAGACGTACCAGCGTGTCTTTGTCGCGCAGGGACGGGTGAGCTTTGCCGCGTCGTCCAAGGAGCAGTTCTACGTAGCCACGTCGCGAGGGACCGAGCAAGTCACGATCTACACCGAGGACAAGCAAGAGCTACTGGACGCCGTCAGCCGTTCGGAAGACCGCGTGACGGCCACCGAATTCATCAAGACCGTGCCGTTTAGACAGATGACCGCGCTGCGTGATAGGGAGGTCGTTGTCGAAGCCCCAAGCATGCCGATGCCGACCAGGGAGGAGCCTGCTTATGACCGATAGTGCCCTAAAGCGCTTTCTGGCCGTCAATGCGCCCGATAAGGACGACGCCGCGGACGTCGAGCTGGAAGACCTCGGCGCCTTCGGTGTCCTCAGAGGGCCGCATGAGCGTGCGCTGATGCTCGAACTGCACAAAAAGGACGGCTCCATCGAAGCGTTCAACTATGCCTGGCTGGGCCGGGCGAGTTTTGAGCCATCCGAGGGGATTGTGCTGCATTTCAGTGGCACAACCGTGACCATCATCGGCCGGAATTTGAATGCCGAGATTCGTCCGAACGTGCGGCTGTTCACCGCGATCTGCCGCCATCGCGTGCCGTGGGTCCGCGAGGCCGACGGCGCGACCGCGTTCACTACCCCCAAAGGTGCAGTCGTGGTGGATGAGATTCGTGTGAAGTAGCGATCTGGCGTTTAGGGGCGGCGAGCACGCCGGGCTAGGTAGCCGGCGAAGGCTACTGCTCCCATGGCAGCCAGTGCGGATGATGAAGGCTCTGGTACGGGAGTGAGGAGGAAGGCGCTGAGATTGCCATTCGGATCGGTGCCGTAACCGACGACTTGGCCAAGGTCATTCACGTCGACCGCACTGCCTAAGATCCAGCCCGAGGTGGGGGCGATCAGGCTGTTGAGGTCCAGCATTTGGTTATTGTGATAGAGGAAGGCATATCCGCCAGAATTGTTTCCCGCCTCACCGACGATGTCGCCAGTATTGCTGATCCCCTTGGCAAGCGAATAGGTCAGAGGGAGGTGCTGCGGCCCCGCGCCCGGCGCGGCGGTGTCCAGTGGAGTAAATACGCCGGCGCTATACTCGAACGCGTGTAAACCACCGACGGTGGATGAAAAGCTGACTTGACCATGCAGGTTGACGCGCGGCTCGCCTCCGCCGCTGCTGTAACCGGGGCCAAGATCGACCTCTCCTCCGGCCACGGGAAAGAAAAGAGCATGCGGCGGCATCCCTGAGGTATTGACGGAGTACCCCGCCATATCCCCGGAGTCGCTGATCGAGCTGAGAAGCAACTGGTCTCCCAGCCCCGGGTAGTTCACGGTAAAGACCGGATTAACCGCTGGGTAGATATAACCGTGTTCATAGCCGTCATTGTAAGCTCCGACGGCCTTGCCTAAGTTGTTGATCGAGTTAAAGAACGTCCGATTGCCCCCCGCCGTCGCTCCGACGTCATTGAGGACGCCGCCAGCGGTCGAGTAGATATAGGCGTGCCCCACGCCGGTCGGAAAGAAGCTGCCGACGATTTGTCCTTGGTCATTGATGTCTTGCGCGGTTGCCGCCCAGGTCAAAGGCGTTACGACGCCATTGCTGTAGAAAACCGGCGCCGAATCGGCTCCGCCAACGACTTGGCCCAGATTGTTGAGGGCCGTGGGGATGAAGTTGCCCAAGTTTGTGACGGAATAGTGCGGTTCGTCAGCATGTGCCACGGATGATGTGCAATCCAAGGCGCTTGCTAGGGCAAGTCCTTGAAAGATCAGAGCGAATACCCAGCGCTGTGAGATGGGGCGCGAGAACAGGGGGCGATGCGACAAGGATGGTTGCATTAGCGGTCAGCGGGAGTAAGGGAGTCATGGAGTTGGTCATGGTGTGTTGCACACGCCGATACTGTCTATCTGCGCAAGGGGCGAAAATCAGACACGTTCTGCGACAAATATGTGGTTTGAAGCGGGATTTTAGTGGTCCAGCGGAGGTGGGATGCACAAGTCACGAATTTCGGACACGGTGAAATCCAGGTATTTTGGACGAAATCCCCGCCAAATTTGATTGGGGGAGACCGATGCGCCATGCTGACAATGTTCGGCGGGCCGACTTGGCGATTGTTCAGTAGTGCATGAAAGCGCAAGCCTATGGATCTTCAAGAGACTTTGCCGGAGCCAACGCCGAGCCTAGGTAGGGACAATGTTCGCGAGCCGGCGGCGGACCAGTTGATCGCTGAAGCGCAGCTCGGATCGGCTGCCGCCTTGGACAGGCTGATCGAAATGCTCTCAGCCCATTTGGTGGCCGAGCTTGGAGGCCGCCGGGTGCGTGGTCTCAGCCCTTCACGAAGCGGCTCGGACCTGATTCAGGAGACGGTGGTGCGGGCGCGGGAGAAATTCGCACAGTTTAAGAAGCATACCTTCACCGAGTTCAAGCAATGGGCGCGAGGCATTCTGCACCTGCGGCGTAGGCACTGGATGCGCAACCACCGAGACCGCACCAACCAGAAGAAGATGGAAAGAATCTGGCTGGCGGTAACTCGGCGCAGGAATCTGCTCGATCGGGCGCGGGGCGGAGACGGCGCGCGCGTATTGGAAAGGAAAGAAGAAGCAGCGAAGGCCACGGCCGCCTTCGAGCGACTCCAGCCGCACCAACAGTACATCGTCACGTTGCGAGTGATTGAAGGGCTGAGTTTTCGGCAGATTGCAGTGATCGTGAAGAGCAGCGAGGGAGCGGTTTCGCGCGCGCACCGCCGTGCGATCAAGCGGCTGGGGATGTATTTCAACGCCCATGAAAAAAACTAAGTCCGGCAATTCACTTGATGACAATCGGAATGGTCACGCATCGAGCGGCTCCGACGCAGCCTCGCTGCACTTCGTGGTCTGGCTGGCCGACCTCGCGAAGGCGTGGGAAGAGGGGGGCGATGCCGCTGCCGGGCTCTGCCGCCAGGCGCTCCCCAAACAGATGGGCCCATTTAAGCTCCATGCGCTACTCGGCTGTGGCAGCTACGGGGCGGTGTTCTTGGCCCTGGATACCGAGCTAGAGCGTTACGTCGCGCTCAAGGTGGCCTGGCCACACATCATGTACAACGCGGTGTCCAGTAGCCGCTTCGTCAATGAGCCCAAGACGGTTGCCTCGCTCAGCCACCCGGGCATCGTGCAGGTGTTCCGCTCGGGCTGGGTAGATTCGATCTGCTACATCGCTTTGGAATTCATCGACGGCCCCACGCTCGACCAGTGGCGAAAGACGCAAGTCCATGTCCCCACGCAGGCGGCGGCCCAGATTGTCTGCCGGGTCGCGGAAGCAATTGAATTCGCCCATTCAAATAGCGTGATTCATCGGGATCTGAAACCCAGCAATATCCTGTTGCGGAAAAT
>CAMFLN010000326.1 GCA_945957305.1 uncultured Planctomycetaceae bacterium
GTCCTGTGGTGCTATCTGCGCAACAAGGCCTTTAAGAAAGACAAGGACTATCACGTTTCGGCCGACCTGACAGGCCAGGCGAATCATCTGGGGGTCACGATCCAGGCCGACATCATCAAACAGAAGCTGCCCGAGAACAACGGCGGATACAAGGCGCTCAATACCGGGGGCGAGAGCTACGGCAAGTACGACGAGCGGATCTACACGCAACTGACGACTGACAACCCGATCGATCTGACGCGCTACCAGGTGGCGAACTGCTACATGGGACGTGCAGGCTTGATCAACTCGGGCGGAGCCTCTGGGAAGCACGACCTGGAAGACGCCGTGCGCACCGCGGTCATCAACAAGCGCGCCGGTGGCACCGGCCTGATCAGCGGCCGCAAAGCGTTTCAACGCCCGATGAAGGACGGCATCGAATTGCTGACCAAGATCCAGGACGTCTACCTGGATAAGGGCGTGACGATCGCGTAAGTGCGTCGCTCGCTTTACAGCAACTTTGATACAACAGGGCCTCGCGGCACGAATGTAGCCGCGAGGTCTTTTTTCGCTCTCTCAAACGCACATCTGCGGCGATTACCCGCACTTCAGACGACAACGACCGCACGACGACGCACAACACGGCGATACCGCCGCGCCAAATCTTCATCCGACGCCTTTGACACGCTGCCGGTCGATGCACTGACCGCGGCTGACGAGATCGGGGCCAACGCACTGGGCGAGCTCTCAACCTGCGCGACGCTCGTCAGGCTCCAGCCACCGGCGCAACCACCCACGATGGCCGCCGCAATCACCGTGCGAATCATTCCGCTTCTCATAGCAGTCCTCCGTTAGCAGATTGAATACCTGCCACTATGCTACGCAACCCCGACACGCGAGAGAACCGTCTCGTGGCTATCAAAAACGTCATCTAAGGCAATTTTAAGAGACATTCACACTGCCTCCGCACGGGCGCCGCCGACGTAGCAGGCATCGCTCGAATGATCGCCAAGGCAACGCTCTCACACCCACAAATGCAGGCGCCCTTCGAGCATGTCCGGCAAGGCCGCTTCCACCATTTGGCGGATTTGCTTCGAGTGGTACCGCGTGCTGAAGTGAGCCGCGATCACGATTTCGTTCTTGAATCGTTCGCGCCGGGCGACGATGTCGTCCAGGTGCATGTGCCCGTACTTGTGGATTTTTTCCGGACGATGCCGCGCCGCGACAAACGTCATTTCGGTGATCAAGATTTGGGCCTCGTACATGGCCGGGCAGTTGTCGAGCCCGTCGGGCGCACTGTCACCCACATAGGCCACGCGGGGCATGCGCCGCTCTTCGGTCACGTCCGTGCCGGACAGTCGCAGGTCGCGAATCTTGTCCCCCGGCAGGTCCTGAAACTCGGCCCGTAGTTTGCGCCGGCGTTCCCACACGATAAAGCCGAGCGACGGCACACGATGCGCCGTGGCCGAGATCGTCACCACGTGCTCGCGCGACATCTCGATCTCGTCGCCGGGCTTGACGCCAATCAGTTGACAGGGGAGCCGACCACGGTCGAGTCTGGTAAAGAGCTTGAGAATTCGATCGACACTTTCGACCGCTTGCTCGGGCAGGTAGATCGTCGGCGGTTCCATTTTCATCATCCGCCGCCGCGCCACATAGACCGGCAGAGCCGCCACATGATCCAAGTGCGTGTGCGAAATGAACCAATTCGACGTGCTCATGAAGTCCCAGGGATGAGCCCCCAGGTCGAACCCCAGCTTGAATTCCGGCAAGCGCCAATACGTCTGCACGGCCGCGCGCGAGTAACCTTCGACGGTCAGCCCACGGTGTTCCAAGGTTTTTACAGGGGCGTTATGGAGCATACCGCACAATCACGCATTCGAGGATCAAAGGCCGGCGACGCGAGAAGACCAAGCCAGGCACGCGCGAACCACCGCAGTTCCTAGAACGACGACGCGCCGCGACTCCTCCGCCCGACCTGGCGAAACGCCCAGTGTAGACCAGATCAATTCGGGGGCAACCCGCCCTCGTCTTGAGAGCGAGGTTGGTCCGGCGCGGGCGCGGCGGGCTCTTCGCGCACCAGGTAGATTTCGCCGAAGATCTCGTTCTGCTCGGCATGCAGGCCGTGATGGCGAATCAATTCGAGAATGGCCAGGAACATGCCGATCAGGGTCGACTTGTGCATGCCCGGCTGAAAGAGATCCGTAAAGGCCAATCGCTCTTGCGCCGCGAGACGGTCGTGAATTCGCTCCATGTAGACGTGAATCGGCGTGTCGTCGTAGACGATGTTCGAGGGCTGGTTCGACTGATGCTGTTCGATTAGCCGTCCGAACGCACTGACCAGGTCCCACAGTTCCAACTCGCGAATCGGCTCCTCGGCCAGGTCCCGTTTCAGGCCGGCCAGGTCATTGGACAACCGGGGGAACCGTTCCTGCCAATCCCGCGCGCGTTCGTCGAGAATGCTCGCCGCATCTTTGAATTGCTTGTACTCCAGCAGCCGGCGTACGAGTTGTTCGCGCGCGTCGTCCACCTCTTCGGTGACTTCGTCCCCCTGCGGCAGCACCAGGCGCGACTTGAGTTCGACCAGCGTGCTGGCCATTTCCAAAAAGTCGCCCACGGCATTCACATCGAGCTGCTCAAGCACGGCCAGGTATTCCAGGAACTGGTCCGCGATCGGCGCGACGGGTATGTCCACGATCTCCAGCTCGTGCTTCCGTACCAGGTACAGCAGCAGATCGAGTGGGCCGCGAAAAACACCCAAGTCGACGCGAAAGCTCATCGCTGATTTTCCAAGGCATTCGGACAGGGATCTGACCTAAGCGTAGGCACTTCCCCAGACTACCACTAGCTCACTTCGCGCACACTCGGTGCCGCGTCAGCGCGACGCCTGGGGCAACGGTCCGCCTTGCCACAACTCCGCAACGGCTTTAGTCTTATTACCACAGGAACCCTCTGCCGTCGAAAGCACGCTAGCACGCCCGGGCTCGTCAATCGATGCGCCCTGCGAAAGTCATCCTGGAGACCTTGGCATTGAAACACGAACAGCTATGGGCCCCGTGGCGGCTAGCGTACATCACCGGTGAAATCGACAAGAACAAGCCGCGCGCGGTCGAGGTGCCCCTGTTGCCCGGCGCCGACCCGCAATGCTTCATTTGTCGGGCGGTGGCAGATTCGCGCGATCGTGAAAACTTGCTGGTGCACCGCGGCACGCAGCTGGTCACCGTGCTCAATCGTTATCCTTACAACAACGGCCATCTGCTGGTCGCGCCGCGGCTGCATAAAGGACGGCTCGACGAACTCAACGCCGAGGAGCAGGCCGAGACCATGGCCACAATTACCCGGCTCGTAGCGCTGTTGACGCAAGAATTGAACGCCGAGGGTTTCAACGTGGGTTTGAACATGGGGCGCGTCGCCGGAGCGGGCTTGCCCGGCCACTTGCATTGGCACATTGTTCCGCGCTGGAGTGGCGATACAAACTTCATGCCGGTCTTGTCCGGCGTCGACGTGATTTCGCAATCGCTCGATGCCTTGTGGGAGTTGCTGACCGAGAAGTTGGGCGCCTCATGACCGCGCGTCCTGGCAATTCGGCAAGCGCGCCACGTCCGACGGGCGAATTGATTGAACTGGCCGCGCCGCAGGAGCGCGACCGTTTGCTGCTGGCTCCTTTCGCCATGCACGGCTCGGCCAGCCGTGGGCGGCGGTACCCCGAGGTCGAACATCCCTATCGCGGTCCGTTCCAGCGCGATCGCGATCGGATCGTGCATAGCGCCGCTTATCGCCGGTTGAGCGCCAAGACCCAAGTCTTTACGGGGGACCTGGGAGATTATCATCGCACGCGCTTGACCCATACGATCGAAGTCGCATCGGTGGCGCGCACCATTGGCCGGGCGCTGCGGTTGAATGAAGACCTGGTCGAGGCCATGGCCTTGGCCCATGACCTGGGGCATCCGCCGTTCGGTCATGCCGGCGAGGACGCCCTGCATCGCTGCCTCAGCAAGGACGGTGGTTTCAATCACAATCGTCACGCCCTGCGTTTGGTCACGGAGCTCGAACAGCCGTATCGCGAGTTTCCGGGATTGAACCTGAGCATCGAATTGCTCGAGGGACAAGAATCGCGGGCGGCAAAGGCGACCACCGCTGAGCGCCCCCTGCTCGAAGCGCAGGTCGTTGATGCAGCCGACAGCGTGGCCTACGACACGCATGACGCGGACGACGCGCTGGAGCATCGTCTCCTGACTATGGACGAGCTGTTGGAGCTGCCGCTGTGGCGCGAGGCCGAGCGACGCGTTCGCAAACGATATCAGGCACTCACTGGCGGACATCTGCGCCGCGCTATCTTGCACGAGCTTATCGATTGGCAGGTGAGTGACCTGTTGGCGCAAGCCCAGGCTCGCCTGGTCGACTGGCAAATTACGTCGGTCGCTGACGTGCGCCGCGCACCTTTGATCATCGAGCCGAGCACGGAGCTGGCCGCGCAAAAGATCGAGCTGGAGCAGTTCCTGGCCCAGCGCGTCTACCGGCATCCTCAACTACTTTCCGTGCGCCGTGCGGCACAGGACATGTTGTCCTCGATGTTCGCCGGGTACCTGGCGCAGCCTGAACTGCTGCCGGCCACCTATCAGTCGCGCGCCGCGCAGATAGGCTGGCCGCGGACCGTGGGGGACTACCTGGCCGGCATGACGGATCGCTATGCCGAACAGGAGTACACCCGGCTCTTTGCGCAAGCTTCGTAAAGCAGGGAGCCGCCGATTTCCTTGGTGCAAGGCCCCCGCGGAAACCGCTACAGGGGGTACGATCCGAACTCTATACCGCGTGAATGGTTAAATTCCGGCGCACCCCCACTTAGTGGCGGAAAGCGGGGCTGGTAGACTAAATAGGTCCGACCGGCGGGGAGAGGTCGCTTGAAAGCGCCACTCCTGCCCGACTCCTTCCCCCATGCTCCCACCGCATGAATTCGACAGCTTCTAGCAAGTCATCCACACGGCGCGAACTGAGCGTGCCCCTGCTGGTGCTGCGCATCATCTTCGTCATGGTGGCGATCGGGCTGGGGGCCTCGGCGATTAGCGCGGAGTGGTTTCCGAAAGATCCACCCCCCTGGCTTCCGATGGCGGTGTTCGCCAGCGTGATTATCATCGCCCTGGCCGTGATCG
>CAMFLN010000327.1 GCA_945957305.1 uncultured Planctomycetaceae bacterium
CTGCGTACCTGAGCCTGGAGTAGCGGTCCGGTGCATGCGGCGATGCCGCTCGTCGGCACGCATCAGGTCGGTCAGTTGGCCCGCAGCCGGATCGACCTCCCCCTCGACCAACGCCCAGTAGATTTTCTCGACGGCGCGCGTACGGAATTGCTCGGTCAGCCGCGCCGCGGCCTTCGAAGTCCGGGCAAACAGCACCACGCCCGAAACCGGGGCATCCAAACGGCTCATCGCCCCCAGGTAGACGTTGCCTGGCTTTTGATAACGCTCCTTGATGTATTCCTTGGCTTGGACCAAGAGGCTGTCGCGATCGGCCGTCACGCCCATCGTGGGCCGGCCCGCCGGCTTGTTCAGGGCCAGTAAATGATTGTCTTCGTACAGGACGTGCAAGGGGTGTCGGGGCATACGGATCGCGGCAGGGCGCGTGAACTGCGGTTAAGGGATATCGTCCTTGTAGGCCTTGTTTCCCAGGCTTATGGCAAATCGTAGAATAGCCGGCCCGCAGGCGATAGCCTGAGTTGAATGACCTGTTGCCGTAGCGTAAAAATGACTCAGCCCCAGCTCCCCGCCCCACTGATACTGGCCAGTAGCTCTCCGCGGCGGCGGCAGCTGCTGACGTCGGCCGGCTACGAGTTTGACATCGTCCCACCGCGCGAAGAGGCCGAGTGCGGTGTCTGCAGCGGCGAGACCCCCCCCGAGTTGGTCGCGCGGTTGGCCTATCAAAAGGCGGCCGACGTCTCGACGCGTGTCGGTCCATCGATCATCCTCGCCTGTGACACGATCTGCGAATGCCAAGGGCAAGTGCTCGGCAAGCCGCGCGACGAGGATCACGCCCGCCGTATGCTCGAGATGCTCTCGGGACGCCGGCATCGAGTCTTCAGCGGGCTTTGCCTCTGGCACGTGCCAGATGGCGAACCGGTGGTGCGCGTCGACGAAACAACCTTGCGAATGGATCCCCTTTCCCGGCAGCAGATCGAGGAAATTGTCGCCAGCGGCGCGTGGGAAGGAAAAGCGGGTGCTTTCGGCTATCAAGACGGATTGGATTGGGTACACGTCGAGCAAGGGAGCGAGACCAACGTCGTCGGCCTGCCGATGGAGTTGCTCAGTCGCATGCTTGGCGAACTGTGCACTTAGATGGATTGGTTTCATGATGGCCAAGTCTCATCGCAGCTTTCGGTTGTCTTCCTTCGACGACGCGGAGATCGACGAGTCCTCAGGAATGAAGCGAATCTCTTCAAGGGGCACTTTCTTTTGGAAGCGAGTGTTTCCTGGCGTGTGGTTTGGATTCATCGCCGTTTTCTTCTGTGTGGCTATGGCGACCGGTCTCAACCAGAAACAGCCCTGGTTCGAGTTCCTCCCGTTCATTTTCGGGCCGCTCATCATGGCTGGGTTCGGTTACTTCATCATGAAACACCTGGTCTTTGACCTGGTCGACGAAGTGCTCGACGCCGGCAGTGAGTTTGTGGTGAAAAATCGGGGGCGCGAAATTCACGTCCCCTTGGCCGACATCACCAACGTCAGCTACGTCGGCATGATGAACCCGCCGAGAATCACGCTCATGCTCCGTCAGCCGTCGGAATTCGGCAGCGAGATTGCTTTCATGGCGACGCCTCGGCTCTTCAACTTCTCGACCCCGGCAGCTGTCAAAGATTTGATTGCCAGGATCGATGCTGCCAGAAGGAGTGGGCAAGGTTGATTGCCGTCGCCTGATTGTAATCTCGAAGCGGAATTGCCTTAACCACTGCGGCACGACGAGCACGACGAAGAGCGATCGTCGTAAGGAAAATCGACTTCTCCCGGCGTGGAAACGATTAATATGATTCGTTGCAAGACCACCGTGATAACTTTGCTGTCGTTGGTCGTTGCCTGCGAACTGATGATTTCGCTGGCTGCCGGCCAGCAATCGCAGACGCACAAGTCGCTGCCAGCCTCGGCGAAAGCGACGGACATCTGGGGCGAGGTCATCATGCCTCAGCCGTTTGACAAGGAACCCTTTCGCGCGATTCGCGTGCCCGAGTGGGTGCAGCAAACGATCGGCTGCGGGTACACCCTGAGCGGGCAGGATACGCCGGGGCGCACCCGCGCCGCCGCGGCCGGCGTCACGCTCAGCGAAATAGGCTTTGTCGATCCGTTCTATGCCTACTACGACAGCAAGCTGCTCGAGCGGCGCAGCCCGCATGTGCCACTTGATCGGTTGCCCAAGGACATTGCCGAATACAAGCGATTGGGCGTCCGCATCCTGGGCGTTTATCCTCCGTGCCTGCAGGGAGAAGTCTATGAAAAGCACCCCGATTGGCGGCGGATCGATACCAACACCACGACCATCCCCAGCATCGATCTGCAGAAGTACCCGCATGGCGGCATGCTCTGCCTGCTGGGGCCCTATGGCGATTTCTTCATCGAGGTGTTGGCCGAAATACTGACGCAGTTCCCTGATGTCGACGCCTTCAGTTTCGATGGTTTGCACTACGGCGGGGTCTGCTATTGTCAGCACTGCCGTGAAAGTTTTCGGCATGACACAGGGGGTGAAATTCCCAACCCCGACCTGAATGATCCGGCATTTCGCCGTTATCAACATTGGGCCGATCGGCGCATGGAAGATTGCATCCGCCGCATGCAATCGCGACTCAAGGGGATCAAGCCCGACGTGGCGCTTGTGACCTGGACCACGAACGCCGGGCGTTTCGGCCATTTTCTCAGCATCCCGCGCAACATGCCCACGCGGATGAACCTGCTGCTCGACGCGCCGGATCAGGAATTCTGGCTTGACGAGACCAACCGCGGCGCGACGATCGTGCCGGCAGTGGCCAACGCATATATCTGGGCGACCACGAACCATCGTGTGGCGTTCAGCGAACCGTATCTGATGACGCATGGCAACCCGTACGGCAAAGACAGCTTTCCGCCGCAAGAAATATTGCGCCGCATGTTGTTGGCCGTGACCTACGGCGCACAACCGAGCATCGCGGTCGGCCAGCCCGCCAACTTGCAAGAGGAAATCTACAACTGCCTGGCCGAGATCGAACGGCGCAAGCCGTGGCTGGTGCATAAGCGTCCGGAACCGTGGGGAGCGCTCGTGCTCAGCGACAACTCACGCAATTTTTACGGTCGTTCGGCCGGCCAGGTCGAAGAGCGCTACATGGCGCACGTCTTCGGTACATTTCGCGCCGCGGTCGAAGAGCACCTGCCGATCACGATCATCAACGACTGGAATCTGAACGACGCTGACCTGGCGCGCTACAAGGTCTTGATCCTGCCCAATACGGCTTGTCTCGACGAGGCGCAGGTCGCGGCCGTGACCGAGTTTGTCCGCCGCGGCGGCGGGCTCGTGGCCTCGGTCGATGCGTCACTTTTCAACGAGTTCGGCGATCCGCGCGACAACTTTGCGTTAACTAAGGTCTTCGGCGTCGATTATCAGGGTTTGCCTACGCCCACCGTCGCACCGCAAGATGTTGACGTCAACTTTGCCAAAGGGATCGGCCCCGACTACTGGGAAAAGCGCAAGAACGTTTTCGATTTCAAGCAGGATACGCAGTCGCTGCTTAACCAGGGGCTGATGAAATCTTACGTGGGGGACACGCAGGTCACTTTCAAAGGAGCGGCAGTCCGCGTTGCGGCGAATTCTCCGCAGGCTCGCGTCATCGGCACCCTCCGCAGCAAGTCTTCCGAGCAGCCAGGCGAATTACCCGCCGTGGTCACCAACGAGTTCGGGAACGGACGCGTCGTCTATCTGCCGGCGGGTTTTGACGCGGGCTACTATCTGTATGCGTATCCGTATGAACGCCTGGTGTTAAAAGAGGCGATCCAGTGGGCCGCGGCCGCGCCACCGACGATACAGATCGCGGCGCCAATGTGCGTGCATGCCACCGCGATGCGTCAGTCCGATAGCCAGGGAGAGCGGCTGATCGTTCACTTGTACAGCGATCTTAATAGTACTGCCTTTCACGCGCTACCGACGGACGATGTGCCGTTGCACGAAGAGGTCGTGCCGATCCACGACCTTCGCGTCACCTTCGATCACGGCTACAAAATCCGCCGCGTTCATCTCGAGCCTGCAGGAAAAGACCTGCCGCTGGTTGGTACCTCGCATGGTCAGCAGGCGATCGTCGAGCGCTTGGACGTGCATTCCATGGTCGTGGCCGAACTGGACGCCAAATAGCCGCGCAAGCCGAGCCGGCAGGCGACAAGCCGACCAAAACTTTCTGGCACCATGCGGCGGACCGCGGTATCTTCAGGCCACTAGCGCGTCACGGGGTCAGGGCCGTCTAATCAGGGTGTGTGACGGGCGCCTGCTGCGCAACATCCAACGCTTTGCGGAGGTGATCGATGCGTGCTGCCGGTTCCGCTGTTCGACTTGGCTTCTGTCTCGCGGTGGTCATGCTCTTCGCCGGATTCCGGCTGCCTGCCCGCGCCGACGATTGGCCGCAATGGTTCGGTCCGCAGCGCGACGGTGTGTGGCGCGAGACTGGTTTGATCGAGCACTTTCCTGCCGGTGGGCCAAAGGTCCTGTGGCGCACGCCCTTGGGGACCGGTTACGCCGGCCCGGCGGTGGCGGGGGATTGTGTGTACGTCATGGACTTCGCACGAGCCCTCGACGATGCGGGCCAGCCTCGCCGCCCCACACGCGCGGGCCTGCCGGGTCGCGAGCGTGTCGTCTGCCTCACGGCCAAAGATGGTCACGTTCGCTGGCAGCATGAGTACGACGCACCTTACACCATTTCGTATCCGACCGGCCCGCGCGTGACGCCTGTGATCGAAGGGGATCGCGTCTACACGCTGGGTGCGATGGGGCAGTTGCTGTGCCTCAACGCCGACACCGGCCATACGCACTGGAGCAAGGATCTCGTCGGCGCTCATCCGACCGAGCCGCCAGTCTGGGGTTATGCCAGCCATCCGTTGATCGACGGCGATTTGTTGTATTGCCTGGTCGGCGGCAAAGAGAGCGCGATTGTCGCCTTCAACAAGCACACCGGTGAAGAAGTCTGGAAAGCGCTGAGCACCGACGAGGTGGGCTATAGCCCGCCGATGATCTACGAGTTGGCCGGCAAGCGGCAACTGGTCGTCTGGCTCTCCGAAGCGCTCTACGGCCTCGACCCGGCGACGGGGCGACAATTTTGGCGGCATCAATATC
>CAMFLN010000328.1 GCA_945957305.1 uncultured Planctomycetaceae bacterium
TGCTTTCTCGTCGAGCGTTTTTTGCGGCCGCCATGATTTCGTCCCTGCCCGTTTATTACATCCGCAACCGCTTAAGTTGCGCAGGACGCCAGATGCAGATTGATCGATTCGACAGTCGTCGTTGGCGGCATCGCGCTGGGCATTGTACTGCGGTTTCCGACGTGAGATAGGTGCAGAATGTTCCCGATTGCCATGTAGGGAGATTCCCTACACAAATTCGCGCCGCCGCTGCGTAGTTTTCGACGTTGTCCGGCAGCAATGAGACGCTCTCAATTTTGGCGTAGGGTTGAAAGAGCCAACGTAAGAGTTGCTCCAGCATCGCGGCGCGGGAGAGAGGTGATGGATTCGCGATACGCCAACAGCATCCGAACTTTGCTTGACCGGCTGGTGCCCCCCAGACTGCGTCACGATGCGCTCCATCTGCACATGGCTCGCCGCCTAGTGGCGTTTCACCTGGCGATGTTCTTTTGGGTTCCCGTATTCGGGTTCGTCAACTTAGCGCTCGATGCGCCGCTCTCGGCCCTGATCTTGGTTGGTGGTGGCGTGGGAGTGTTCGTAAGCTTTGCGACATTCTGGTGGACCCAGTCTCCGGCTATTTGCGGCAATGTGGTGGGATTCTCCGCGTGGGCGTTGTACTCGGCGCTGGCAGCCGTGAATGGAGGAATTCACGCGCCCGTGCTCATCTGGTACGCCTCGATTCCGGTGCTGACGCTGTTGATGTGCGGCCCCAAGCCGGCCCTGTATTGGACCGTGGCATGCGCCCTGACGGTTGTCGTCTTTTTCATCGCTGCGATTTCCGACTACTCTGTCTTCGATGAACTCACGGCAGCCGCCCGCCAGTGGCTGTCCCTCGCCGCCGTGCTGGGCCTGTTGCTTTGTATTTACACGCTTGTATGGCTCCTCAACACCATGGATCTGCGCACGCAACGAGCCCTGCGTGAAATCAACCAGTTATTGGAGGTGCAGGCATCCACGGACGGCTTGACCGGCTTTGCCAACCGACGTTGCTTCGACGAAGTCTTCACCTCGGAATGGAAGCGGCATGACCGAGCCTTGCTGCCGCTGTCCGTCGCGATGCTCGACATCGATTTTTTCAAGCAATTCAACGACGCGCGAGGCCACATTGAAGGAGACCTGTGCCTGAAGGCGGTGGCGGATGAGCTTCGCAAAGGAGTGCGCCGGCCGAGCGACTTTCTGGCCCGCTACGGTGGGGAAGAATTCGTAATACTCTTGCCCAACACCTCGGAAGTCGACGCCGCGCGGTTGTTGGAGCAAATTCGGGGCTCGGTAAAGATGTTGCGGATCCCTCACCCGGACTCGGCGATATCCTCATACGTGACGATCAGCATCGGCGTAGCCAGCGCGATCCCGTCGCAATGTGGCAGTCGCTTGGATCTTCTTCATGAAGCCGATTCCGCCCTCTATCGCGCGAAAACTCAGGGGCGCGATCAAACCGTCCTGGCGGGCGACTTCTGCGTCGCGACCGTGTAGCTAAACGCTCGGAGCGCACGCGTTCTGCCTGAAAATGTCGCAACTTGCCAGTTGCTGTAATGCGCCAATTTTCCGCGATATGGCAATTTCGCACCTCGATCCATCGCATACGGGGGGGCGAGCGCTCGCTGCGGCTTTTGTCGACGCTCCGACACGTGTAATAGCAAAATATCTATTAGCATGTCGGGAAGTCGCAGATATACTTCCCAAGGCGGGGGGAATTGATGCTCACGCAAGAGGGATGTGCGTAGCGCGTCGCGCCCGCGGCTATCGGCACGCGACAATACCGGCAAACGGGGATCCGTTGTGGCAGGACAGCGTTGACTGAGGAACGGCGGCCTGACAATTCAACGTCCCTAATTCCACGAGGGTTCGTACGCTATGGAAGCAACATCCACACGGCAGGGAGAACGACTGTCGAGAATTCTCATTGTCGACGACCATCCTGCGACACGTGAAGGCCTGGCCATGCGGATTAAGCCTCAACCGGATCTCGTGGTTTGCGGCGAGGCCGTCGACGTGGAAGATGCGCTCGCCAAAGCTGAGAGTACGCATCCGGATCTGGCCGTCATCGATATCTGCTTGAAATCGGGCAACGGATTGGAGCTGATCAAGCGGCTCAAGCTGCGAGGCGACCCGGTGCGCATGTTGGCCTGGTCAATGCATGACGAAACCTTGTATGCAGAGCGAGCTCTACATGCCGGGGCGCAAGGATACGTTGACAAATCGCAATCGACGGACACGATCGTGGATGCCATACGCAGTGTTCTGGATGGCAACCTGTACCTGAGCGGCCGATTGGCCAATCGGCTGTTGCGACAATCAGTCCATGGGACTTGTCCAGAGGACCGGTCGTCCGTCAATTCCTTGTCGGATCGCGAGCTGGAAGTCCTCCGCTACATGGGAGAAGGCTTGAGCACTCGCGAAGTTTCGGTCCGCATGAACGTCACGTCAAAGACCGTCGATACTTATCGCAGTCGCATCAAGGACAAGCTGGATTTGCGCAGCGGTATCGACTTGATGCGGTTTGCCGTGCAATGGGTGCTCAACGGCGGGTGACCGCACGCACACGGCACGTAGCGACTGCTCTCGGCTCCTCGCCATCACCGCCTCATGTGCCAGAGGTCTGTGTCGTTTTCATTTTCGACGATCCTAACTATCGCTGGCTCGACTCTGCGCCCGGCGTACTGCAATGACGGCTGCCTTTAGCAGCCTTCTCCCAGGGTGCCTGTAGGGCCAATTCTTACGCGCACTCAACGCCCGGATGCCTTAGGCGATAAATCGCTTAAGGGCGAATAGCCATGCATTTTATGCAGGCCCGAATTCCTTTCTCGGCCGCGCCGCGCGGTGATCTATGCCCTAGAGAATGGGTAGAGGCCGCTTGTGCTCTTAACGCGTGCGGCTGCAGGCAACTCAGTTCGATGGGATCTACACATGCCCGGCGCCCCTACGGATCATTGCAGCGTGTTGTCTTCAAACTTTTTACAACCGCTTGATGAATCCTCGACTGCGGTACTTCGCTGCTCTGTGCTGTTGATCGAAGACGACGAAGGGCATGCCCAACTCGTCACGCGCGCGCTCTCGGACAGGAAGTCCCACTTCGAGGTACAGTGGGTCACTTCGCTGGCCGAGGCGGTAACGATTCTCGCGGGAAACCATTTCGACGTGATGCTGTGCGACCTGACGCTGCCTGATAGTCGCGGCACAGAGACGGTGACGGCGCTGCGGCGAATATACCCGGATACGCCGGTGGTCATTCTCACGTCGTGGGCCAGCGAGCAAATGGCGAGCGCCGCGCTCGAACAAGGCGCGCAAGATTACTTATTGAAAGACGTGCTCATTAACGATGGCTGCGGCGCGCAAGCCGTCGAACGTGCCATCCGCCACGCCATCTATCGGCAGAGCGCGGCGGCCGAGGTGCAACGACTGTATCGCCAATCGCGGCACCATCAGAAGTCGTTGCAACAAAAGAATGTGCGGCTGGCAAAGCTGTATCGCATCGCGCAAACGGTCGTCGAAAACGTGTCCCACGAATTCCGCACGCCGCTGACGGTGATCAAGGAATACGTGGCCCTGCTGCAAGACGGCATTCTAGGCAGGGTGACGCGCGACCAAGGACATTTTCTTGACGTCGTCAGTGATCGTGCTGACGACCTCAACCGCATGGTCGACGACATGCTCGACGTGAGCAAGCTCGACGCGGGCTTGTTGACGGTCCGCCGCAGCCAATGCGATATCGCTGACATTGTGCGGCACGTCGTCCTGCCGCTGAAACGCAAGGCGGCACTCAAGGGAGTCGATTTCACGGTCTGCATCGCAGACCACCTGCCCGTGGCCTATTGCGACGCTGACAAGGCCGGTCGGACGATCATCAATCTGGCGGTCAACGCCATCAAGTTCTGCCGCAAATCAGGCGCTGTGTCACTGGACGTGCAGTTCGACAGCGCGGCGCAGGAAATCGTCCTCCGGGTCGTTGACCAGGGGCCCGGGATTAACGAGCAGGATCTGCAAAGACTCTTTTCGCGGTTCACGCAAGTCGACGTGGCCTTTGCCGACGGCACGAAAGGATTCGGACTCGGCTTGAGTATCGCCAAAGAAATGGTGGAGATGAATCTGGGCCGTATCACGGTCACCAGCCGCAAGGGATCGGGCAGCTGCTTTTCCTTTACGATCCCTTGCGCTAACCCTGTCGAGATCTCGCGCCGCTTTGCCCAGCGATTGCAACGGCACAAGCTGACATCGACTGTGCTGCTGTGCGTGATCGACGCTGATTACGCCGCGCCGGAAGAGCTGAACGATATCGAGGCCCTGCTGTATTACGTCATGCGCACCAATGACCTCGTCTTTCGCGTAAGCGCCAGCAAGTGGTTGGCACTGCTGGCCTGCGACGAAAAGGGCTTCGCGACGTTTCATCATCGCCTCGAGAAGGTAGCGCAAGACACGAACCGCAATCGCATTCGCAAACAATTGCCCCGGCTGAATGCCACCCTGGAAGCGACATGGAACGTTAAAGGTGATCACGAAGCGATCCTGGCGGACGTGCAGCGTCTGATGCATGAGGCACCCCATGAGTAAGCAACATAGGGCGACGATCCGGAATGCGCGACAACATCCGCGGCGCCTACGACGCAAGGACAATGGGCATGCAGGCCAGACGGCTCAGGTCGCGCATGGATTCGACAACCGCGCGAGCGCGACCCAGCCGAGCAGCGCCGTTGATCCGCGCCTCGTGTGCCCTAAGGTTTTGGTCATCGATGACGAGGTCGAGATCGTCGACGGGGCCGTGCTTCGCCTGCACGCGGCGGGCCTGAAGACCATCACGGCGAATGAGGGAGTATCCGGACTTCGCTGCGCTCGCGAACATCAGCCGGATCTGATCCTGCTCGACATGCGCATGCCTCAGCTGGATGGCCTACACGTGCTGCAGGAGCTGCGGGGCTCGGTCGAGACACGGCACATCCCCGTCATCATGTTGTCTGCAAGTCTCGGAGACCGGCAGCGGTCGCTCCATGCCGGCGCACGCTTATTTCTTGCCAAGCCCTATGACGGCAGCCTGCTGATTGACGCCGTGCAACAAGTCATCACAGAAGCGAGGACCGGCACGTCCGGCAGCTGAACATGCAATCACCC
>CAMFLN010000329.1 GCA_945957305.1 uncultured Planctomycetaceae bacterium
GGGAGGCCGGAAGACGCGCTTCCTGCGCGGGCACATTTCGCTTACGCGTGCGCCGGCGGAGTACCGGGCTGTGCTTCTTGACGGTCACCCACCTCGACTTGGAAGCTCCCCAAGCCGACGCGGACGCGCTGTTTCAGGGCCAGGCGTGCTTCTTCGCCGGCCGTATTGGCTTCGAGGACCGCCTTGATCTCGGCGGCTGACATGCCGCGATTGAGCATGTCATGCTTCAGCGCCGCATCGATTTCGGCCTGCTGCGAAGTTCGCAGATAATCCGTGATGAACACGATAGCGACGCAGGCCACGATCACGATCGCTGTCAGCAAGCAGACGATCAACCACGGTTGATCGGCCAAAAGTTGGATCATGAGACATCTCCTCGTGAAGCATTAGTGGCCACAGGGCGGCGCCTTGCCCGCCCCATTCTATTCGACCAGCGCCAGAAAATATTGAGGCGCGCCAGGAGAAATCTGGAACACCCGCCTGCAGCTCGATGAAACTAGGCCGCCGGTGCAGCCTTAACGGGCCATACCGGACCGCTTGGCCGCCAGAAAATGTAGATCCAGATGCCGATTCCAACCGCCAGCACTAGCAAGCTGATGTTCTGCGAGATACTCAGGCCCGTGCCGAAGACAGGGCCTTCATCAGTGCGAATGATCTCCAGCAGGAAGCGGCTGATCGGATGCAGCGTCAACGTCAGGGCTGTAACTTCGCCATCATGTTGGCGGAACGGATAGTACGCGATCAAAAACAAGCACAGCAAGAACGCATCGATCGCACTGTAGAGTTGCGTTGGATGAACCGGGCGGCTGTATTCCTGCACGTCGGGCAGTGGCGACAGCCGATAGCCGCCGCGCACGGTCTGTAACTCCAGCGAACTGTTCTTGGCGAAGGCCTCGGCGAGCGCGTCCTGCGCTTCTTCCAGCGTGTGGACCTCTTTGCGATTCATCGACAAGATCGGCTCACCCGCCATGACACCCATGAGCGCGGCGGCCGAGTTGTGGCGCACGTCACCCAACACAGGTCGCTGCTGACGGTCCCCCAGCACCAGGATGCCGTAGAGCGCACCATTGCGAATCTGCTGTTCGTGCGGAGCGCTGCCTGCCGGAAAGGAGACGGCCCAGGGCAGATCGCACGGCCCGCCAAAGCAGCAGCCATTTAAGAAGCACCCCAAGCGTCCCAAGCCCATGCCGAGTACGACGCTGGGAGCAATGAGATCGGTCAAAGCGAGTCCTGGCAAGTGATGCCGATAAATAAAGGCGATCAACGCCAACCCGCCGACGACCAGCATGCCGTAGACGACCAGCCCTCCCTCTTGAATGCTAATGGCCGTCGCCAGGGCCTGGCCGAACGACTTGCCAGCAATCAGGCGATCCCAATATTCGATCAAGTAGAACATCCGCGCGCCGATCAGGCCGCCGACAAACAGCCAAAAAGCAAGCGAGATGATCAGCTCGGGGTCGACTCCCATACGCCGCGCGCGATAAACCGCGAGCCCCACGCCGGCGACCACGGCCACCAGCAGCATGACCCCGTAACCACGAATCGGCAGCCCGTGCGCATCGGCAATGCGCGGCAGAATGAAAGCGATGACCGCCCCCATGAGCAACAGCACGGGAAGATACCCACGCGTATCGGCGTTAAACCCTTGCCGGCGTATGAGCCAGGCCAAGAGCAACACGCTGGCCACGGCCCAAACAACCAGTAGTAGGCCGAAGCCAAACACCGGTACACCAGCCAGTTCGCTGGGAATGTAAAACAAGGTGGAACGCATGGGAGAACAGTAGAGAGTATTCAGTAGTCGGTAATCAGTAGTCGGAAATTAGTAGTCGGTAGACAGTAAGTGGTAGTTGGTCATCATGAGTCAATTGCTTTCTGACTAACAGTTACTGGCAACTGACTACCCTACAAACAATTATCGATCAGGCGCACGTTACCGACGCGGGCGGCGATCAAGGCCACGGTGTTGGCCGTGGCTCGGTCGACCTCGGCCAGAGTGTCGCCATCGGCCAGCGACAGATAGTCGATCGTCACTCCGGGCGTCGCTACGAACAGCTCTCGCATACGCGCCATGATCTGGTGGGCGTCGCGTTCGCCGGCGGCAAATAATTCAGTCGCCAGCTTCAGGCTGCGACTGAGGACCAGGCCACGCCGTCGATCTTCGGTCGATAGGTAAGCGGTGCGCGAACTCATCGCCAGGCCGTCGGCTTCGCGCATGGTAGGACAAACGCGCACGACGACCGGCACATTAAGATCCGCAACCAGGCGTCGCACGACAAGCGACTGTTGAAAATCCTTCTGACCAAAAAACGCCACGTCCGGCGCGACCATGTTGAACAGCTTCAGCACGACGGTCGCCACGCCGCGAAAATGTCCGGGACGAAATGCCCCCTCCCACGGGTTCGCCACGCCTGACACTTCGACCATCGTGGCGTGACCCGGCGGATAGATTTCGGCCGGCTGTGGAGCGAATACCAACTCGGCACCGCGTGGCGCGAGCAGCGCGACGTCTGCCTGCAAATTGCGCGGATAGCGTTCAAAATCTTCGTTCGGCCCGAACTGCGTCGGATTGACGAAGATCGACACGACGACGCGATCGCATTCTGCACGTGCCGCGTCGACCAAACTTAGATGACCGGCATGCAGCGCCCCCATCGTCGGCACAAAACCGATGGTCTGCTTTGCAGCACGCCAGGCTTGGATTGCGGCGCGCAACTCGGCGTGACTGCCGACCACGCGGCATTCATGCCCAGTTGTTGACGGTATTGATGCTGGATTCATGCGAAAGTTCGTGGTGGCATGGATGGATAGCCGTGATTACGACATCGCGGCAATCGCCGCCAGGGCCTGGGCCAGGTTTGCTGCCGGGTCGTCGCTCGTCAACCGCAACAGTGGTCCCACGCGGGGCCGCTGCGCGGCCTGGACCAAGGCCTGCTCCCCGGCCGTATTGCTTGTTCCTGGCAACATCGCTGATTCCGCCGTGCGGGGAGTCAGCAGCACCAGCAGCTTGGGCGGCACCACGGACGTCACGTTCTCGGTTACCCTCGACACGTTGCTCACGGCAGAGCTATGGCCATGTGCACGAGCCACCTCGCGAGTTTGCTCGATCTCAAAGCCCTGCTTGATTCCCAGATCTTGCTCGATCCAAAAATCACTGATGACGAGCCGCTGTCCCGCCGGCCAACGACGCACGGATAGCAGTTCACGCCGGGCGGCTAATTCTATCTCTGCTTCGACTGTGCGACCAGCCGAGCTTGACGCGACCTCGTCGCATATGCCGGGCTGGCTGATCAAGCGGGCGCCGGTGTGCCGCGCCAACTCGGCCGCTAGCAGTGCATTTTGCCGCGCTGCGACTCCGGTCACCGCCACATAGGGAATCGCAAACCGCAAGTGTTCACACAACTGTCGCATGGTCCAACCGATGACCGGATGCGTCATGTGCGGCGCGATCTCGGCCGCAGGCTCGATGACAAACCGGCGAAAGGCCATCCGCGGATGTGGCAACTCCAGTCGCGGCGTGTTCAGTACGACCTGGTCATACAGCAGCAAATCGAGATCGAGCGTTCGCGGCCCCCAATGTTCGGCGCGGCGGCGTCCCAGCGCATTTTCAATCGTCGCGAGAGCATGGAGCACCGCCTCGGGCGATTGCGTGGTCTCGATCAGCACCGCTCCGTTCAGATAGCGGTCTTGGCTCGCGGGTCCGCCGATCGGCTTCGTCTCGCGCCAGACCGAGCGGGCGCGCAGCGAAAACTCGGGCCGGGCCGACAGTTGAGCAATTGCCTGTTCGAGCGTTCCGCGGCGATCACCAATGTTCGCCCCGAGCGCTATCAAACACAGTGCCATCTTCGCGGCTCTAGGAATAAATTGATCGGATCGCTCCCGCGGCGCAGATTTGACAGGCGGTCAGTCCCTGGGGCGCTGATACTACGATGTCCCGCGAACCTAATTATAGGCGTGGCAGGAAAACGCGGTGGCCGGCATGCCACACGCGAGAAGAAACCGGTGCGCGGGGCCGGCCACGGCGTGGTGTGCCGTGGCCGAACCCGAGCCGAAGCAATTTGGAGGGGACATCCGTTTCGCAGCCGAAGCTGCCGACAGTCGGTCCGGTCAGTCGCCGCCCTCAATTTGCAGAATTTCGCACCGTATACAACGGAACGTGGTGAAGACGCACGAAAGAAGCGGTGAAACAACCGGGTCGCAAGACCCTTGCCCGCCGCGTTCCTGCGATCTGCAACGCGTTTCGTCCTTCGTGGCTCGCATCCGTGAACGCACGAAGCCTGCGGGATCAAGACAATTCGACCGTAGTCTGCCGAGCCAGGCGCGCAGTACGACTAGTCCTCGTCGCACAAGAAAATCCACGCACGCCGCCCAAACGGACTTGCCCGATCGGAACTTAACCCAATCGGAGTTTGCCAGCCGAAAACGATTCGCGTCGATTGGCGAAGCGTTGAACACATTCAACACATGCCGAGTTGCCGTACGCGATTCGCAAAATCTCAATCACGCATGCGGTCATTTTGCGATCTCAGCGCCGCTTGTCAAGAATGAAAATTGCGATGATCACTGCTGACGCGCAAAAAATTTTTGCGCGCACACAATCACAAAAAAATGCTTGCATTTTTTCGACGACGCGTCCCGCGCGGCGCTCACGTGTTACAGCGAGAGCTGTCTCGCGCGCGAAATCATTGCGGCGCACGCGGCATATCACGTCGATGCGCAAGCGCGGGCAAGCGTTCGCGCACAGTGGCCAGGCGCGCCAAATCGATCTCGGCGAAAGCCATGCCGACTCCGTCCCCCGCCGTGGCCAACACGATTCCCCACGGATCAACAATCATCGAGCGTCCATAGCTCGCGTGCCCGGGGCGATGTTGTCCAAATTGATTGGGCGCGATCACAAAACACTGGTTTTCAATCGCACGCGCGCGGAGCAAGATTTCCCAATGGTCGCGCCCCGTGGCAAGCGTGAACGCAGATGGAATCGCAATGATTTCAGCGCCCCGCTCGACCAGTCCGCGAAACATTTCCGGAAAGCGCAGATCGTAGCAAATCGCCTGCCCCAATCGCCCGCAGGATGTCTCGGTCACGCACAGATCGTCTCCTGCCAGCGACCAG
>CAMFLN010000330.1 GCA_945957305.1 uncultured Planctomycetaceae bacterium
TGGTCACGGTTGCCTTGTCCAAGTTTAATGGCCAGGATACGGCGGTCGACCTTGCCGGCTGTTTGCCCCCAGAACCAGCTCGACTTGTGCGGCCAGATGCCACGCCCCCAATCGAAGATTGCAAACGACTCTCCCCCGGGCAGCTCATACTTTTGAGCGTCGACTTGGATTGTCCCCCATGCGGGCATGCCAAAGATCTTGTTTTCATAAAAGAACTCGCCAGGCTCAGCGAACGGGCGCGCGAGCGCAATGCTTTCATCCGCGCGCCGGTTGATCAGCTCAATCTCGCCAGCGAAAGCCGGAGCCCGTTCACTTTTGGGAAATTCGAACTTAATCACTCGCCGTCCTTCTGCGAAGGCGAACGAGACGTAACTCACTTTGCCGCGCAGTTCGGTATTGCCGTAAGGATCGGCCGGAAAGATCGACCGCTCCTTGGTGACCGTCACCAGGAACATGGCGCTGCGTTTCTCCTGCGCCGGATAGTCAATGATTTCGACCGAGCCCAGGGCGAGGCCACCCAGCTGCGCGATCGTGACGCCGCAGGTGACCCGTGGCGACATGATGGTGTAATGCTCCCATTCCTTGACGCGAGCCAAGCGCTCGGCCGGAATGGCGTCGCGGTTATAGGTCATTTGGGCGCCGCGAGCCCAACCCCAGCCCGCGAGCGTTCCATCGGGAGCGAGCAAGTTGGTCGGCGCGGTGAATTCCACTTGCGCCGGCGGTTCGGCACTGTATGCGAATTCCGAGAAAGTGCAGATAAAGGCCAGGCCGAAGAAAAGGCGCATGCGCGGGGCTCCTCAAAAGCGGTTTCAATCACCAGCACAGTCTAGCCGAAGTCCAGGCCGCTGGCTTCCGCGCGGCCAAGGACATAGCCGCCGGCCCAGGATCCAGCGAGCTCGCTTCCTCCTCGCGGTGCACCGACGGTGAGTCCGAAAACTACCGCTGGGTAGTGGGGTGGTCGGACAGCGACCAATCACTTGTGCGAATATTCCGCAGGCGAGATAGGGAAGGCCGCGCCCGCCGCAGGGCAAAAATCGAGCTATTAGTTAAGAGGTGGAAGATCACTCGATCATGGCCACCGAATCACTTCGCCCTATCAATAGCCCGTAGCTGCCCGGCACACCTGACCCATCTCGCGCGGTGTGCGCACATCAGAGCGGCGTCTGCGCGGCGCGACAAAGTCCGGCATCATGCTTCTAGATTGGCTGTTCTCAGAATACGCGCCGGGGCAGGTCCATCGCGGTAAGCCGGCGGACCATCGGCCCGTTCTGGCAACGCGCCGGCTGAGCATCGAACCGCTCGAAGAGCGGCTGACGCTGACGATTGTCGCCGGCGGCAATGGCACGCAAAACACGACCGCGCCACTCGATGACCCGGGCTTCGCCAATGTCGGGATTCGCAGCTCCGCCTCGGCGGTGTATTTGGGCGATGGCTGGGTTCTGACCGCCAGTCATGTTGGCGGCGGCGCCACGTATTTCAACAATATCCTGTATCAGCCGGTCACGAACTCGGCGATTCAGCTGACGAATCCAACGGGGGTTGGCTACACGCCGTATACGGATCTCACCCTGTATCAAATCATTGGCCGGCCCGACCTTCCCAGCGTTTCGATCGAGAGCCTGGCCCCGGCCGTGGGCTGGAACGTGATTATGATCGGGCACGGGCGTGATCGTGCGCCTGACCTGACGTATTGGAATTCTTCCTGGGTCACGCAGCCTGGACCGTCGACGTATAGCGGCTACGCCTGGGCCTCGACGCAAAGCATGCGCTGGGGAACGAACGTCATCAGTTCCATAAACCTGACCAAGGGAGTGAACACCAATTCGGAAGCCGCGTTTGCCACGACCTTCACGGGCAATACGCCCTACGATGGGATGGGAGCTACCGGGGATTCGGGCGGAGGTGTCTTTCACAAGGATCCCGATGGCACTTGGCACCTGGCAGGCATCATGTTCTCGATCAGCCAGAACGTGGGCCAGTCCGCCAGCAGCGCCGTCTTCGGGAATGTGACTTACATTGCCGATTTGTCGGTGTATCGCAACCAGATCCTCTCGATCATTGGCGCGAATCATGCCCCGAGCGGTAGTTCGAATACGGTCACGACGTTGCAAGGAACTCCGTACACCTTTGGACTTGCGGATTTCGGCTTCAGCGACGCCGCGGATACTCCGCCGGATCAGCTCCAGGCCATCAAGATCACGACGCTGCCCGGTCGTGGCACATTGACTGACGGCGGGGTGGCGGTGTCAGTCGGTCAGTTTATTTCGGCCGCGGACATCAGCTCCAATAAGTTGCAATACCTCGCCGCCACGGGCGGAAGCGGTCTGTCGTACGCGGCTTTCACCTTTCAGGTGCAGGACAACGGCGGCACGGCAGGGGGTGGGGTCGATCTCGATCCCGCGCCGAAAACGATGACGATCAACGTCACGCCTGTTGATCTGGTGCCGCCGACCGTGCAGTCCGTCACGCCGCTCGGCGGTGCGACGGGCGTGGCGGTCAACTCGCCGGTGACGGTGACTTTCAGCGAAGCTCTGAATGTCGCTTCGGTCACAGCAAACACAATTCAACTGCGCGACGCCAACAGCAATTTGGTGACGGCAACTGTCTCCTACAACGCCAGCACCAAGACCGCGACGCTGACACCGACCGGGCCGCTGGCGAATTCAACGATATACACCATCACTGTCGTTGGGGGAGCGAGCGGTGTCGCCGACGCGGCCGGAAACGCACTAGCCGCGGACTATGTCTCATCATTTACCTCCGTTCCGGCCGACGTGACGCCGCCGACCGTGCAGTCCGTCACGCCGCTCGGCGGTGCGACGGGCGTGGCGGTGAACTCGCCGGTGACCGTGACGTTCAGCGAAGCGCTGAATGTCGCGACCGTCACAGTAAACACGATTCAACTGCGCGACGCTAATAGTAATCTGGTGTCGGCGACAGTCTCCTACAACGCCAGCACCAAGACCGCGACGCTGACACCGACCGGGCCGCTGGCCAACTCAACGACGTACACCGTGACGGTGGTTGGCGGAGCAAACGGTGTCGCCGACGCCGCCGGAAATGCGCTGGCCGCGGACTATGTCTCGACATTCACCACCGTTGCGGCCGACCTGACGCCGCCGACCGTGCAATCCGTAACGCCGCTCGGCAGCGCGACGGGCGTGGCGGTCAGCTCGCTGGTGACAGTGACGTTTAGTGAAGCGCTGAATGTCGCTTCGGTCACATCGAACACGATTCAACTGCGCGACGCTAATAGTAATCTGGTGTCGGCGACAGTCACGTACAACGCCAGCACCAAGACCGCGACGCTGACGCCGACCGGGCCGCTGGCGAACTCGACGACGTACACCATCACTGTTGTAGGCGGAGCAAGCGGTGTAAAAGACTCAGCCGGGAACTCATTGGCGGCGAACTACGTTTCGTCGTTTACAACGCTTGCCGCAGTAGTGCCAGCGTCCTCGCTCTGGCCGGCCAATCCTATGCCTGCGACGGTCGACAGCGGCGATGGGCAAAGTGTCGAACTAGGTGTCAGGTTCACAGCCAACACCGCCGGTTACATCACCGGCATCCGTTATTACAAGAGTGCGGCGAACACCGGCACTCACGTGGGTAAATTGTGGTCAAGCACCGGTCAACTGTTGGCCACGGCGACCTTCAGCAGCGAAGGAACGAGCGGCTGGCAGCAAGTCAATTTCTCGACGCCGGTCGCGATAACGGCCGGGACAACTTACGTGGCCAGCTACCACACGACGACAGGCCACTATGCAGTAAACAAGTCGTACTTCACCTCGACCTTCAGCAATGGGCCGCTGCAAGTGGCCGTCAATGGCGGCGTGTACGCCTACGGCGCGGGCAGCTTTCCCACGGCGAGTTACCAGGCAAGCAACTACTGGGTAGATGTGATCTTCACCGCTGTTCCGCCGGTGGATAACACGCCGCCGACGGTCACGGCGATCAGTCCGGCTGGCAATGCGACCAACGTCGCAACCAGCGCCGCCGTCACGATTGCTTTTAGTGAGGCTCTCAATAGTGCGACCGTCAACGCGGGCACGATTCTGCTGCGCGACGCGAGCAACAATCTGGTCGCGGCGACAGTAACCTATAATGCTGCCAGCAGAACAGCCATTCTCACGCCAGCGAGCGCGCTCGCGAATTCGAGCACCTATAGCGTGACTGTTGTCGGAGGTGCGAGCGGCGTCAAGGATCTCGCCGGCAACGCACTCGCTGCGAACGTGGTATCGACCTTCACGACGATCGCGCCGCAAAGCCCGAGCAGCAGCTTGTGGTCTCCAGAGGTCGTCCCCAGCGTGGCGGATAGCGGTGACGCCCGCAGTGTCGAGTTGGGCGTACGCTTTACGTCCAACACGGATGGATTTATCACGGGAATTCGCTTTTATAAGAGCACTTTCAACGGCGGAACTCACGTCGGCAATTTGTGGTCGAGCACAGGGCAACTCTTGGCGACCGCGACTTTCACCAACGAAGGGACAAGCGGTTGGCAGCAAGTCACCTTTGCCACGCCCGTGGCGATTACCGCCGGCGCGACTTATGTGGCCAGCTACCATACGAACGTGGGCCATTACGCGGTGAGCAAGTCATATTTCGGCGCAACCTATGCCAACGGCGCCTTGCAAGTGGCGCCCAACGGGGGCGTCTACTCCTATGGCAGCGGCGGCATGCCGACGCAATCTTATCTGGCCAGCAACTATTGGGTCGATGTTCTGTTCACGACCATTGCACCCGTGGACAATACTCCGCCGACGGTGATCTCCATCGCACCGGCGGGCGGGGCGACCGGGGTCGCGACGAGTGCCGCGCTCACGATTACGTTCAGCGAAGCGATCAACCCGGCGACGGTCACCCCGACGGCGCTCGTGCTGCGTGATTCGAGCAATAACCTGGTCGCAGCGAGCGTGACCTACAATCCGGCCACGCGCACGGCAACTTTGACGCCGACCAGTGCACTGGCGACGTCAACGACCTACACGATTACTGCCGCGGCAGGCGCTAGTGGAGTAAAGGACCTGGCGGGGAACGCCCTGGCGACCTCCGTCGCTTCTTCATTTACGACGGCCGCTCTGCTCGCC
>CAMFLN010000331.1 GCA_945957305.1 uncultured Planctomycetaceae bacterium
CTTTAAGCGGATCGCGAAAACTCTGCCGGGGAATAGCCGGCCGAGGGGCTGCGGGCTAAGGGCGGTTTTTTTTGAGCCCACGCCAACTACGCGGGCGAAGTACGCTGCGGGATGACTTCATTCGCCGTGCCAGTAAGAGCTTTCGACTCTTCGGCGCGGTTCATCCACAGCACAATCGGCGTCGCGATATAGATCGTGCTATATGAGCCTGCGATCACGCCCACGACCAGGGCAAAGGCGAATCCGTGGATCCCTTCGCCACCGACGGCGTAGAGAATGAGCACCACGATGAACACGGTCAACGAGGTGAGGATCGTGCGGCTCAGCGTTTGATTGATCGCCGCGTTGGCCAGCTCCGGCGAGATGATCGGACTCTTGCCGCGCATTTCGCGAATGCGGTCGAAAATCACGATCGTGTCGTTCAGCGAGTAGCCGATGATTGTCAAGAAGGCCGCGATGATCGGCAAGCTGATTTTGAACGGCTCGATCAGCAGGAATTCGAGGCCGGGGATACGTGCCAACCAGGCGCTGAGCGCCAGGCCGCCCAAAGTCACGAGCACGTCGTGCACCACCGCGATGACGCCAGCCACGCCGAACATGACTTGCGAGAAGCGAAACCACATGTAGGCCAGAATCAGGATCAAGCTGGCGATCATGGCCATGGCCGCCTGTTGCTGCGTCGTCTCGGCCACGGCGGCGCCGATCTTGTTCGAGGCCGGGAAGAACGGCTCCTTCGACAGCGTTTCGTTCACCTGATTGAACAGGGCTTTCGCCTGTTCTGCCGGCAAGTTCGTACTGACCTGCCACTCCTTGAAGCTGGCATCACTGCCCGGCTCATAACCAGGGGCATCGAGTCCGAACGCCGCGGGTCGATGATCAGGACCGCTTACACCCTTGGCCGCGGCTTCCAGCGCCTCGATCAATGGGTCGTAACTGATCGGCGTGCTGAATTCGAGTTTGGCTTTTGATCCGCCGGCAAAGCGCGCCGAAAACGCGGCTCCGGTCTGTGTGCCAGGCGCCGGCGCACCCGGTACCGTCAGTTGCCCCTCCGCAGGATTGGGCGCACCCGACGCCGCAGCCCCAGGCATTGACGGTCCTGCCACCTTCGATGGACGGGCCGGACCTGTGGCGGGCTGAATCACGGTAGCGGGGGCCGTTAATTTTGGTTCGCTTGTCGAGGGGGCAGATTCAGCGGCCGTCGCGGCAGGTTTTTCAGCCGCTGGCTCAGCCGGGGTGGCCTCCTTCGCACTTTCCTCCGCTTTCTCAGCGGCCGTCGCGGTCGGTTGCTCAGCCGCCGGTTGCTCTGCCGCCGCGGCGGGTGCGCTGTCTTGCTTCGCATCCTGTGCGGTGTCCTGGGCCAAATCAGCGGCCGACGGTGCATCCGCCAAGGCCAGCAACATCTCTTGGTCCGCGGTCGACTTTTGCCGCGGCAGCGCGCTCCCCTTCGAAGGCTCAGGCGTGGCGGGGGCCGCGCCAGCAGGGGCTGACTCGCCCGCATCACCAACCGCAGGGATGGCGTCGACCTGCGCGATCGTCAATTGATTCACCACCAGCTTGCCGGCAAACAATTCCGAAAGGGTCGATTCCACCTCGTCCGTCTCGGGGTTCGACGTATTGATCACAAACCGTTTGCCAGGCTCTTCATTGGCGACGCGCACGTCTTGCACCGTGGCGTCGGGCAGCACCTCGCGATTGCTGTCGATCAGGTCGCGTACTTCGGCGATGTCGATCGGGTCCTTGAACAACGCCTGGACCGATACACCACCGGTAAAGTCGATGTCCAGCAACCCCTTGCCGCGTTCGACCACGCCGATCATGCCGATCGCGATGATCGCCAGTGAAATGCCAATCGCGATCCGCCGCTTGCCGATGAAATCGAAGTTCGGATTGCTGAGGATGTGCAACATCTTCAGGTCCTTCACGAACCCGGTCTTTTCGGCAATGTCGAAGCACACGCGCGACACGAAGATCGCGGTATACAAGTTCATGACAATGCCCAGGATCAACGTCACGGCAAACCCCTTCACCTGGTCGGTTCCCATGACGTAGAGAACCACGGCCGAGATGAGCGTCGTGACGTTGGCGTCGATAATCGTGGTCGTCGCGCGGCCGAAACCATTGCGAATGGCCATGCGCAGCGTCGCCCCTCGCGCTAACTCTTCGCGCATGCGCTCATAAATGAGCACGTTGGCGTCCACGGCCATACCCACGGTCAGGGCCAGGCCGGCCAGGCCGGACAAGGTAAACGCGGCATTGAGCATGATCATGAACGCTACGATCAAGAGCACGTTCAAGAGCAGCGCAATATTCGCGACCATGCCCGCAAAGCGGTAATAGATCACCATGAAGACGATCACGGCGCTCGTGGCCACGAGCATCGAATAGACGCCCTTGCGGATCGTGTCGGCTCCCAGCGTGGCCCCGGTCAAGAGGCTGCTGCTGGGCTCCTTGCGCAGCGCGGTGGGCAAACTGCCGGCCGTCAACACGCTCGCCAAATCTTCGGTCTGTTGCACGGTGAAATTGCCGCTGATTTCGCCGCGCTCGTAAATCGGCTCGTTGATTTGCGGCGCCGAGTACAAGTAACCGTCGAGCATGATCCCCAGGTTGCGGTGAAATCCCTGCACGCTTTCGGGCAGGTTATCGCTGGTCAGTCGGCCAAACAGTTTCGAGCCGGAGGAATCGAACACGAAATCGACCTTTGGCCCCTTGATGCCCACGCCGGCCGAGGCACTGCGCAGGTACTGTCCAGTGACGTTCTGCGGGTCCATCGCGACCAGAACCTCGAGCTCGCCCTTGTCATTAGTGCGGCTTTCATAGCCCATGCGGGGATTCGCGAAGTTGTCGACAAGGTCACGCTGCACCGGCACCCAGCGGGCGATCACTTCGCGCGAGCCGTCCGGATTCTCGTTGGCGAGCACCTTGGTCGATCCATCCAGCTTACGCGCCAGCTCGATCATGTTCGCATGATCGCGGCCGTTGGCCGTGATGCGGAACTCGAGCATGCCGGTCGAGCTGATCTTGTTGCGGATCCGCTCCAACTCGGCTTCTTCGGCCTTCGGGATGATGATTTCGATCTGGTTCGCGCCGTAGGGGCGGATCGTGACTTCCTTGACGCCGCCCGGGTTGACGCGCTTGGTCACGGCCTGAACCAGCTTGTCCATATCGACCGTGGTCCCCGGCTCTTTCGATTGCTCGTCGATCTCGTAGACCAGGATCGAACCACCCGAGAGGTCGATGCCGAGCTTCGGCGGCCAGCCGTAATACGTGATCGCGGCCGCGGCAAAGAAGGAGAACAACACCGTCGCGACGCGCCATGCCTGGTCGGGCATCCGCACCGCTTTGCTGATGTAGTGCCCCAGCACGA
The DNA here is from genome assembly GCA_945957305.1 of uncultured Planctomycetaceae bacterium. Classification (GTDB taxonomy): domain Bacteria; phylum Planctomycetota; class Planctomycetia; order Pirellulales; family JACPPG01; genus JACPPG01. The sequence goes on from CAMFLN010000331.1 coordinate 3,365, forward strand.
GCGGCACCACAAACACGCCGACCAAGACCAACAACAGTTCGATGTTGTCCCAATTCATTTCAATTCATCCCTTAAAGTCCGCCGAATTACGTCGTCGCGCTGACCTAGGTGGTCACGCTGTCGTCCGACTTGGCCGCGGGCTCGTCCACGATCACCCGCGCCACGCTCGCGCGTGTAACTCGCAGCCTGGTATTCGAATTCTCGTCAACCCGTACGGTTACTTCGTCCGCGTCGGGGCGCACGTTGGTCACCACGCCATAGATGCCGCTGGTTAACAGCACATGGTCGTTCTTTTTCAAATTCGAGAGCATGGCCATCCGTTCGCCTTGCTCGCGACGTTGGGGGCGGTGCACGATCATGAAGTACAGCACGCCCATGACCACCAGCGGCAGCAACATCACGAGGCCCGACGGACCCGGGGGCTGTTGCCCGGCGCCCTGGGCGAGCACGATCCAATCATTGGCCGAACCGAACGTCACAATAGAACCTCACCACATGAAGCATCGAAGGGGGCTCGCGAAGCAGCGGCACTGCCGGCACGCGCCGGTTTAGATTCCGCCACAATCTTCGAGGGCTCGCCCCGAGACGGACGCCGCACCTCCTCGCGTCTTGCGCGCCCTGGCGAACAGAAGCAGCCCAATCCCTGTCAACTAACAACGCCACAAGGCCGGGCCGCGCGCTCCTTCCGCGAACTCGCGCCGTATCATAAGACTATGCGCCACAACGGGCAAGAGGATCACGACTCGGCCTCGGACGGCGCCTTTTCCCCCTGCCGCCAGCCGGCCAGTTTTCGCTCGCGAAAGGCCGCAAACTCGTCCGCCACGATCGCCGCGCGTGCTTCCGCCATCAACCGCTGGTAGTACGTCAGGTTGTGCACCGATAGCAAAATCGGTCCCAACATCTCTTGCGCCATGAAAAGATGACGCAAGTACCCGCGGCTATGCCGACAAGCGGGACAGGGACAGCCCGCTTCGAGCGGTCGGCGATCGTCCGCCAGGCTCAAGTTCCTTACCCGCACGCCCCCCGCGTCCGTAAACGCCATTGCGTTTCGCCCATTGCGGGTGGGCATGACACAATCGAACAAATCCACGCCCCGGTACACGGCTTCGAGCAGATCGGTGGGCGTACCGACACCCATCAAGTAGCGCGGCCGGTCTGCGGGGAGCACCGGGGTCGTGACATCGAGCACGGCGTACATCTCGGCCGGCGTTTCACCGACACTGAGACCCCCGATTGCATAACCGGGAAAATCGAGCTTCGTCAGTTCTTCGGCGCAGCGCAAGCGCAAGTCCGCATCCAAACCTCCCTGCACGATCGCGAACTGCGCCTGGTCCGGACGGCGCGCGGCGTCGCGGCAGCGCCGCGCCCAACGAATCGTCCGTTGCATGGCGTCGACGATCGCCTCGCGCGCGGCGGGGAGCGCGATTACATGGTCGAGCACCATGGCGATGTCGCTGCCAAGTGTCTCTTGGATGGCGATAGCCCGCTCGGGTGACAGCTCCAAAAGACGGCCGTCGATGTGTGATCGAAAGACGGCTCCCGCCTCGGTCACCTTGGTCATTTGGGCCAGGCTGAAGAGCTGAAATCCGCCACTGTCCGTGAGAATCGGCCCCTGCCAGCCGGTGAAATCGTGCAGACCGCCGAGTGACTGGACAATGTTTTCCCCCGGCCGCAGCGCCAGGTGGTAGGTATTGCCGAGAATCATCTGCGCGCCGGTGC
>CAMFLN010000332.1 GCA_945957305.1 uncultured Planctomycetaceae bacterium
CAAGGCTCCTTATGACATTTTTTTGGCGGCCGATATCAGCTACCCGCGAAAACTGATCGAGGCCGGTCTGGCCGCGGCGGATTCCGAGTTTTCGTATGCGATAGGGCACCTGGTCGTGTGGGTGCCCAAGTCTTCGACGCTTGATTTCGAGACGCAGGGGATCGAGGCCCTGGCCGACCCGAGCGTGAAGGTCATCGCCATGGCCAATCCGCAGCACGCCCCGTACGGCCGTGCGGCCGAGGCCGCGCTCAAGTCTCTGGGAGCGTACGACAAGATCAAAGATCGGCTGGTGCTGGGCGAGAATATTTCGCAAACCAGTCAGTTCGTTGAATCGGGCGCGGCGGATGCCGGATTGATCGCGCTCAGCTTGGCCCTGGCGCCGGCCATGCAAGAAAAGGGGCGATATTGGTCGCTACCGGCCGATTCTTATCCGCGGCTGGAGCAAGGGGGCGTCGTTCTGAACGCGGCCCGCGACCCAGCCGCGGCCCAAGAGTTGCGCACTTTCATCACCAGCGACCAGGGCAAGGAGATCCTGCGCAAATACGGCTTCGCAATGCCGGGAGAATAGCCGCGTGGATGCTCAAGCTGTCTGGCTGACACTGAAGCTGGCCGCCTGCACGACGGGCATCTTGGTTGTCATCGGTTTGCCGCTGGCCTATTGGTTGGCAACCAGCACACGGCGCTGGCGCTTTTTGGTCGATGCCGCTGTCGCGCTGCCGCTGCTGCTCCCCCCGACGGTGCTGGGCTATTATTTGCTGGTCGGCATGGGCCCCAAGAGTTTCGTCGGCCGTTGGTACGAGAGCCTGGCGGGCCATTCGCTGCCGTTTTCCTTTACCGGCATCCTGCTGGGTTCGGTGATCTACAACCTGCCCTTCGCGGTGCGTCCGTTTACGGCCGCGTTTGCGGCTGTGGATCGCCGCTTGATCGAGGCCTCGTGGTGCCTGGGTGTTTCGCGCGGGGAAACCTTTCGCCGCGTGACGATCCCGCTCTGCTGGCCGGGGATTCTCACCGGCATGGTGCTCGCCTTCGCACATACGGTCGGAGAATTTGGCGTAGTGCTGATGGTCGGGGGGAACATTCCCGCCGTCACCCGGACGATTTCGGTCGCCCTGTACGACGATGTACAGGCGTTGCAATACACGGCCGCGGCACAGAGCGCCGCGGTGCTGATGATCTTCGCCTTTGCGGCGCTTTGCCTGACGTATACGCTCTCACGTCGGTCGTTGCCTCTATGATGCAGGAACTGGACGCCGACTTTGAAAAGCGCTTCGCCGGCGGCCCCACAATTCGCGGCCGGCTGAAACTGCCAGCCGCAGGTCCTGGCGTCACGGTCTTGTTCGGCCCCTCGGGCTGTGGCAAGACGACCCTCCTTCGCGCACTTGCCGGCCTGGTGCGTCCGGAATCGGGGACAATCAAGTTCGGTAGCGAAGTCTGGTTTGACGCCGAGCGACGTATCTCGCGCTCGCCTCAAGAACGCGATGTCGGCTTCTTATTTCAGAATTACGCGCTGTTTCCGCACCTGACCGTGGCGGGCAACGTCGCCTATGGATTGAAAGCTCGCCGCGGCGCAACGGCGCTTGTGCGTGAGATTTTGGCGCGATTGAAAGTCGAAGAACTGGCGGATCGCTATCCTGCACAGCTCTCCGGAGGTCAGCAGCAACGCGTGGCCCTGGCGCGGACGCTGGCCTGTGAGCCGCGTTTGCTGTTGCTGGACGAACCCCTTTCGGCCCTCGACGCGCCGGTGCGAGAGCAATTGCGCGGCGAGTTACGGCACATCCTGCTCGAATCCGGCAAGCCGGCGATCATGGTAACGCATGACAGGATCGAAACTCTGGCCCTGGCTGACACCGTGGTCGTCATGACCGACGGCGAAGTTCGGCAATGCGGTTCCGTACAGGAAGTCTTCAGCCGCCCCGACAATCTGGCGATCGCCCAAATTGTCGGCATCGAGACGGTGGAACCGGGCATCGTGCAGCGTGTCGAATCAGGGTTGGCCACTGTGCACGTCGGAACCGTCACATTGACGGCCGTGGCGCCTGCGGTGCTTCCGCGCGAGGTTTTCGTGTGCATTCGCGGCGAGGACGTGCTGGTCTTTCGCGAGATGGCGGCCGCCACAAGCGCCCGCAATCGGCTCACTGCCCGCGTCACCAGCCGCGTGGCCGAAGGTCCCATGATCCGCGTCGGCCTGGATTGCGGCTTTTCTCTGACCGCGCTTGTGACCCGGCCGGCCTGCGAAGAATTGAATCTGCAGATTGGCGACCAGGTCGTGGCGCTCATTAAGGCTCCCTCGATCCATCTTGTTGGGCATGGCTGATCATCGTCGATTGACGACCGCGGCGCCTGCGCCTATCGTTGTCAGCAGCCGGGCATTGCTGGTTTATTGCAGCGAACGTGGAACGGTCCGCGGCCTGCCGCAAATTTCTTTAGAAAGTAGCGGGCCGCAAGGAGCATCAATATGCATCGTCAGTTGAGCGGCTTGATTCTGGCACTGTGCACCCTGCTGACTGGACCAGCTGTCGGCGGAGAATTCAACGGTGTGCTGAACATCGGCGATAGCGCGCCGGCCTGGACCGATCTTGCGGGAACCGATGGTCAGCGGCACTCTCTGGACGACTTAAAAGACAAGAAAGTCGTGGTCGTCGTGTTTACCTGCAACAGTTGCCCGGTGGCGCGCGATTATGAAGATCGCATCTTTGCCTTGGCACGGCGCAATCCGCAAGAGGTTGCCGTGGTCGCGATCAATGTGAATCGCACGCCGGAAGACAGCCTGGAAAAAATGACTGAGCGAGCGAAGTCGCGCGAGTTTCCGTTTCTGTATCTGGCCGACGACACCCAGAACATCGGCCGCCTGTACGGCGCCAGCGCGACGCCCGATTTCTTTGTCCTGTCGCCCGAGCGGAAAATCGTCTACATGGGCTCGCTCGACGATCACAACGACCCCGCCGAGGCCAAGACCAACTACGTTGCAGCTGCCATCGACGCCGCATTGGCCGGCGGCAAGCCCGCGACCGGCGAGACCTTTGCCCGCGGTTGCGGCATTCGTTACGCGCGGCAACGGGCCAAGTAAGCGACCTTCCCCACAACACCGTTTCCTAGCGCTGGCGAGTTAAATGGGCACGATTTACGACATTCCGGTGACCACAATCGCCGGTCGGCCCGAGACGCTCGCCGACTATCGTGGGCGAGTGCTGTTGATCGTGAACGTCGCCAGCCGTTGCGGCTTCACGCCGCAGTATGAGGGGCTGGAAGCGCTATATCGCAAGTACAAGGATCGCGGACTTGTCGTTCTCGGGTTCCCTTGCGACCAATTCTTGCACCAAGAGCCGGGGAGCGAAGCCGAGATTCAGCAATTCTGCTCCACAAAGTACGACGTCACTTTTCCGCTCTTCGCAAAAGTGCAAGTAAATGGTGCGGGAACTCATCCCCTGTATCAATACTTGAAGGCTGCCCGGCCCGGCCTGTTGTGGACGAAGAGCATCAAATGGAACTTTGGCAAGTTCCTTGTTGATCGAGCCGGTAACGTCGTCAAACGCTATTCGATGTTCGACAAGCCGGAACGCATCGAGCGCGACGTGGTGGCGCTGCTGGACCAGTAATTCCGCTAGAGTTGCTGCGCACGAGCGCAACGGTCGTCGCCGAACCGCCGCGTGCTACGCGATCTCCGCCACGGCATCGCTCAACAGATCAAAGAGGCGGTCGGCCTCCTGGCGGGTTTCGTCATCCAAGCGATAGCCAACGGGTCCGCGGACAATCGTATTGATAAAGACGCCTTGCCGCTTGAGCAGGTGTTTTTCAATCGCCAGAAAGCCATCCAGACCGGTCTGCAGGGCCACGAGCGACGCAATCGGCAACGACAAACGATAGACGCTCGCCTCATCATTGCGCGATAACGCCCGCCATAGCGTCACCATCGCGACGATCAGCTCGGCCCCCGGCATGGTGCCGACGATGCCGCGACGATAGCTGTCGACCAGCCCGATACCGCCGCTTCCTTCGAATACGCGAGCCTGCCCCTGCGTGGCGTCACGTAGTGCCGAAAGATTCGGACCCAGCGGCGCCGCCTCGGGCTTGAACAGCACACGTTCTGGCCCATACTCGTCGAGCAGCTGTACAAGCAATGCGATCGGCAACGGACGCCCGACGTAACCGCTGGCATCCTGCACCACCACGGGCAAGCGCGTCGCGGCGAGCAGCGCACGGTAGTACGCCATGACTTCTCCCGGCAGTGCGGCAACTGCCGTGGGCGGAATTGCCATTAGCGCCGTGGCGCCAAAACTCTCTGCATGTCGCGCCAGGGCTACCGCCGCATGGGTGCTTTCCGCGCCGACACTGATCACGGAAGCGGCCCGGGTATCGATGTGGCGACAGACAAACTCGGCCAGGTTGCGGCGCTCATCGGTCGAGAGGCGCAAAGTCTCGGAGACCATCGCCATCACGACGCCCGACGCGCCGTGACCGATGAGCCAGTCGATCTCACGGGCCAACGTCGACCAGTCGATCGATTCGTCCTCGTGAAAAGGCGTTTGAAAAACCGGCAGCACTCCACTGAGCAGGTTCGTCGCTGCGCACATGGCCGAAAACTCCTCTGCCCGGGCTTCGAGCACTACGCACTTCGCGAGAAACACGGCGCGTCACAAGAAAATCGTGCGCACCGCGGAAAAATCAGACACCAGTGGCATTCAAAAACTGGCGTCGATGCTCCACAATAGCCGCATTCCTCACGCTTACAACCCTGCCCGCGAAAGCCCGACGACCCATGCGATTGCTGTTTGATTCTCACCTCGATCTGTCGTGGAACGCCTTGGCCTATAACCGCGACCAGACGGAAACCGTTGACCAAATCAATGCCCGCGAAGCAGGAATGGACCCGGCGGGCGGGCGAGGCCATGCCACGACCAGCTTGCCAGAAATGCGCAAGGGGAAAATCGCTGTTTGCCTGGGCACTTTGCTCTGCAGGGCCAAGCGGCATGTGCAGCCGGCTCAGGGGCATCGACGGATCGACTTGGATTACGGCACACAATCGATCGCCTATGCGGTCGCGCAGGGACAGCTGGCCTATTATCGCTTGCTGGAACAGCA
>CAMFLN010000333.1 GCA_945957305.1 uncultured Planctomycetaceae bacterium
ATCTCGAACCGGTCGCCGCAATCCTCAGCCGCAAATGCGGCCGCCCGGTCAAGATGCTAATGACGCGGGCTGACGTTTTCGAAGGGACCGGCCCGACCCCCGGTTCGTTCATGCGACTCAAGCTCGCGGCCAAGAAGGACGGTCGTTTGACGGCTGGCGAAGCATGGCTGGCGTACGACGCCGGAGCTTATCCCGGAGGCATGATCGGCCCTGGTTGCATGTGCGTCTTCAGCTGTTACGACCTGCCCAACGCTCGCGTCGACGGTTACGACGTAGTGCTCAACAAGCCCAAGACCGCTGCCTATCGCGCTCCCGGCGCGACGCAAGCGGCATTTGCCTGCGAGACAGTGATCGACGAGCTGGCCGAAAAGTTGCAAATCGACCCGCTCGAGTTCCGCTTGAAAAACGCGGTCAAGGAAGGCTCGCGCCGCGTCGACGGTCCGACCTATCCGCGGATCGGCTTCATCGAGACACTGGAAGCAGCCCGCAACAGCGATCATTGGAAGTCGAAACTCACCGGCCCCAATCGCGGGCGCGGAATCGCCAGCGGCTTTTGGTTCAATATTGGCTTGAAAAGCAGCGCCGCGGCCAACGTCAATGCCGATGGCACAGTCACATTGATCGAGGGCTCGACCGATATCGGCGGCACTCGCACCAGCATCGCCATGCAATTGGCCGAAACGCTGGGCATCGCAGCCGAGGACGTTCATCCGCAAGTCGCTGATACCGACAGCGTCGGCTACACCGACGTTACCGGCGGCAGTCGCACCACGTTCGCCACGGGGCTGGCCGCGTATCACGTCGGTCTCGACTTGCGCGAACAGATGGCGGCCCGCGCGGCCCTGCTCTGGGAGTGCAAGGCGGAGGAAGTGAAATTCGAAGCTGGCAATTTCGTCGGCCCCGCCGGCAAGTCGCTCACCTTCCGCCAATTGGCGGGCAAGCTGCACGAAACCGGCGGACCGGTCGTCGGCCGCGCCACCGTCGATCCCGAAGGACCGTCAAACGGCTTCGGCACCAATATCGTCGACGTCGAGGTCGATCCCGAGACCGGAAAGGTTACCATCCTGCGATTCACCGCCATTCAAGATGCCGGCAAAGCAATTCACCCCAGCTATGTCGAAGGACAGATGCAGGGTGGTTCGGTGCAGGGAATTGGCTGGGCCTTGAACGAAGAATATTTCTACGACGATCAAGGGCGGATGCGCAACGCCAGCTACCTGGACTACCGTATGCCCACGGCGCTCGACCTGCCGATGATCGATACGATTATTGTCGAGGTTCCCAATCCCGCGCATCCCTACGGCGTGCGCGGCGTGGGGGAAACGCCGATCGTGGCCCCCCCGGCGGCGATCGCCAACGCGATTTACCACGCCATTGGCGTCCGCCTGCACGAACTCCCCATGTCACCGCCGAAGGTGTGGAAAGCGTTGCAAACGAAGTAGACGGTAGTCAGTGTTTAGTAGCCGGAAGAATTGGAGTTTTGTACGCACAAGGTTCTCTGACTACTGGCCACTCGATACTGAATACTCCGCATTCATGTCCACCGTCTTCATTCCGCCGCAGATGCGTGACCTGACGCGCGGTGCCGAGCGCCTCGCCGCCACAGGCACGACACTACGCGAGGTTTTGCGCCAATTGGACGCGGAGTTCCCCGGTCTCTACGCCAGGGTGGTCGTCGACAACGCGATCGCGCCAGGGCTGGCCGTAGCGGTCGACGGTTCGATGACCTCGAAATTGTTGACGGCGATCCGTCCCGGCAGCGAGATCCACTTTTTACCCGCCATTGGTGGTGGCTAAGCGAGACGAACAGGCGACTTGTCTTAAGGTGCAGCGCCGGCAGACGCGCCAAGGGGTGCCATGGCTTACAGCGAATCTCTTGCCGCCCGTGTTCGCGATGTTGTTGCAGGAAAGCACCGTCTGGCGGAGAAGCGCATGTTCGGCGGCGTCGGCTTCTTGCTGCGCGGGAATATGTGCGTCGCGATCTGGCAGAATTTGCTCGTTGCCCGCGTTGGGCTCGCTGCATACGCAAGTTCTCTGTCCCAACCCTTTGTCCGCGAGTTTGATGTCACGGGTCGTCCGATGAAGGGCTGGGTCGCCGTCGAACCTGACGGTGTCGATGCCGATCGCGACCTGGAGGCGTGGATCCAGCAAGCCGTAGACTTTGTAGGTACACTCCCGGCCAAATGAACGACATTGGGCGATTCGATGGGTGAAATACGCCAATTAACTCTCAGCGACTACGCGCAGGCCGAGGGCGTAATGGGGCGCGCCTTTCGGGACTACAACCTGATGGTCTACGCGCAGCCGGCGGAAAATCGCCGTGCCCGCGGCGTGACAACGCTGTATGGAGCCATGTTGTGGGATTGCCTGGTGCGCGGCGAAGTATATGCCACACGCAACTTCACCGGCGTCGCGGCCTGGTTACGTCCGGGCACGGACATTCCCAACTTTTTTCAGCAAGTGCGCGCCGGCATGCTGCGTCTGCCCTTGGGCTTTGGCCTGCGTGGCTTCAAACGGCTATTGGACTATGACGAAGTGGGACGTCGCATGCACCACCAGTACGCCGCTACCCCTCACTGGTACCTGGCCGCGATCGCCGTCGAACCGGAGCACCAAGGGCGCGGCATCGGCAGCAATCTGATGGCGCCTTTGCTCGCGCAAGCAGACGCGGAAGGAGTTCCCTGCTGGCTCGACACACATCAAGAACAAAACGTGCGTCTCTATCAAAGGCACGGCTTTCGAGTTGCCGAGCGCACCGTGCCGCGCGGTCATGAGATTCCCGTCTACGGAATGTTGAGGACCGTCGGCAATTAGCACAAGTAATGAGCGCACTACCGATTTAATGTGATCGTTGGGACTTACTCTGCTGATTGGCAAAGATTAATCGGTATTTCCCGCGTAATTGCCAGTTCATAGCTGATCCTTCATTGTGTGATTTTGGCTCAGTGAATAAAGTGAGCGCAGTCTTCAAAGGTCGCACGAATCGACAGTGAAAGCGTTCGTGCGACCGAGAGAACAGGAATAGAGGACGGGCTCGCGACTACCCGGCAGCTGACAGCCGGTAGTATGCGTCGAACTTAAGGAAGAAGAATGTCGCACCGCTAGGCTAACTGTGCCTTTGCCGAGCCCGCTCGGTTCCCACCAGGCACATCCTTCGTTAGCCGTTTGTATCCAGCTTCATGCCCGCAGCACGTTTGCGGCATGGGCCACTACGAATTGATAGCACGTCGAGACTTGTGCCGCCTTGGCAGCATCAGCTCTCGCGGGATGAGATTCCCTTGACCAATTGCGAACAAGCTACTGATTTCACAACAGAGAGAGGTTTCCCGCGTCATGAAGTATTCCCTAACAAATAAGGCGGGGCATGCCCGCAAGCACTCGCCGCGAATTGCTTTCCGCGTGCTGATCGGTCTGCTTTGCGCCATACTCTGCGCGTCAACGGCTTCGGCCACGATAATCAGTTTTCTCACGCCCACCGGCAGCACCGACTCGGCAAAGGAACCGGTTAACGCCAAGGCCACCCTGACCACGGGCACGAACACCGTGACGATCGTGCTGGAAAACTTGCAGACGAACGAGAAAAGCGTCGGGCAGAACCTGAGCAGTTTTTTCTTCACGCTCAGCACGGGCCAAAAAGTCGGGACCGTGTCGTCAAGCTCCGGACTGGAGCGCACTGTCAACTCGAATAAGACCTTCACTGACGGATCGAGCACCGCGGCCGGTTGGGTGCTGTCGACTTCCGGTTCCGGATTGCTGTTGAACGTACTCGCCGGAACCGGTCATGCCGGGCCTGCCCATACGATTATCGGCCTGCCCAGCGGATCGACCTACGCGAATGCCAACAATTCGATCGCCGGCAATGGTCCGCATAATCCGTTTCTCGCGCTCAGTGCAACGTTCACCCTGAATATCCCTGGCGTGACCGCGAATTCGAAGATCAATAGTGCATCGTTCGGCTTCGGCACGACCGCGGGCGACAATGTCGCGGGGGTATCAATTGACCCAGTGCCCGAGCCCTCGACCATTGTCCTGGCGCTGGCGGGTCTGCTCGCCGCCTGCTTGTGGCGCCGCGCAAGATCGCGTTGAGCGCAGGCAAGGATAAAGAGTAAATCTGCGCTCTGCCGACACGACGCGGACGCAGCCCAGGTCGAACCGCGCGACTAGACTTCGTAAGTAATCCGCCCACGCTGGTTCGCGCGCGAGATTCGATCCGTCGCGTACAGCCCGGCCAAAACGAACTCGACGCACGAGGCACGCACGGCCGGATCCGTGGCGGCATTGACCTCGAAGGCTTTGTCCCAGGCGGGCGGCACACGCTGCAAGCGCTGCGCGTATGCCTCGGAGGGCAACATATCGCCGACCTCGATCTTCACCCCCTCGCTGAAGATCTTGGCAATTTCCTCCAGTCCGTGCCGGTCGACGTACTGCTCGAATACATTGCGAATCGCTTCGGCGACGATCGCGTCGAGCACCTGCCGCTCGGACATCTGATGGCTCCCCATCATGTCAAGTTCCAGCTTGCCCAGCGCCGACGAGTAGATATGGCCCAGGTCGCTGATCCGCGGTACGGCTGGTCGCTCGCCCAGCCGGACCCCGCGCTGCCGTGCACTAGCCACCATCGTCCGGTAATTGGCGATGCTGAACCGCGCACTGACGCCCGACTGATGGTCGACAAATTTCGATCGGCGGGCGACGATGCTGATTTCCTCGCAAATCTCGCTCATGAAGTACGGAACGACGACCGGGTATTCGCCCTCCAGATCGATGCCCGACTCTTGCTGCATGATCTGGATGCCCAGGTCGCGTTCGAGCGGATAGTGCGTATGGATGACTGAGCCGATGCGATCCTTGAGCTGCGGGATTACCTTTCCGCTGCGATTGTACGTCGAGGGATTCGCCGAAAATAAAATCAGCACGTCGATATCGAATTTCACCGGAAAGCCGCGAATCTGCACATCCCGCTCTTCCAAAATGTTGAACAGGCCGACCTGCACGAGTTCATCCAACTCGGGCAGCTCGTTCATGGCAAAAATCCCCCGATGCATGCGCGGGATCAGGCCGAAGTGC
>CAMFLN010000334.1 GCA_945957305.1 uncultured Planctomycetaceae bacterium
TATCAGCACGGCGCAATGAATTTACTTTGCCTAGAGCAACAGCGGGTGGCCAATGATCAATGTCGATGACGTCGGAAGATTTCTCGATGCATTCGCCCCACTGCGATTGGCAGAAGCTTGGGATAACGTCGGACTGCTGGTCGGCGACCGGCAGCGCTCCGTGAGCCGGATCATGACCTGCCTCACAATCACTGACGCAACCGCGGAGGAAGCGATTCGCGAGGGCGCCGATTTAATCGTTACGCATCATCCTCTGCCCTTTACGGCGCTCAAGCGGCTGACGACAGATACCGCCGAGGGACGCTTGCTCTGGTCGCTGGCGGGGGCGGGGATCTCGATATACAGTCCGCATACGGCCTTTGATTCGGCGCCTGAAGGAATCAATCAGCGCCTGGCCACCGGTCTGGAGCTGCACGACATCCAACCGCTGACGACGCGCAGCGAGGACGTCGATGGACGCCGACTGGGAGCGGGACGTTGGGGACACTTTCCGCGCCCTGTCTCACTCGCCGAGTTAATTCACGCAGTGAAGCGGTTTTTGAATATCGACCGAGTGCAGTTCGTGGGCGATATCGATCGTTCGGTCAGCCGCGTGGCGGTCGGTTGTGGCAGTGCAGGCGACTTGATGGCCGAAGCGAACCGCGCGCAGTGTGATTGCTTTGTCACAGGTGAAGTACGCTTTCATACGGCGCTGGCCACCGAGGCCAATGGCATGGCGCTGATCCTCACCGGCCACTACGCCAGTGAAAGGTTTGCCGTCGAGTTTCTCGCGCAGCTCTTGTCTCGCGAGTTTCCGGCGACGCATGTCTGGGCCAGCACCAGGGAACGTGACCCGCTGGAATGGGCGTGAACGAGACAATCGATTCCCCGCTTGTACCCTGTCGCGGGTGCCGCTCGCTCCTCCCCCTTTCCAGGTTCGACGAGGTGTCCTTCATCCAAGTTGCCCCCGTTCGAGCGGTCAGCTTCCTCGCCTGGCGACCGTTTGCGATCGTGGCTCTGGAAAAAGAGAGCCGTCACTTGTTTTACGGGGATCGACGTTGGCCGCGGGCCCTCGTTGACTTGCGCTAGGGCCTACCTAGAATTGCGGTCAGCCTGGGCAGGTTGTCGCGGGTTTCACGTGGGCGGTCTTGAAGTGCGAGGTGTGCCATGTCGCAACGTTATTTAACCGCGCTCCCGGTCTATAACGAAGCCAAGCACGTTGGTCCCGTTTTGGCGGAAGTGCGCCGCTATGCGCAAGACATTCTGGTCGTGAACGATGGTTCGACCGACGGCACCGGCGAACTGTTGGCCGCCGAGCCTGGCCTGCGGATCGTGACGCATCAAAAGAACCGCGGTTACGGCGCGGCGTTACGCTCGGCCTTTGAGTACGCCGTGCAACATCGGTACGACGTGCTGGTCACGATCGACTGCGACGGGCAGCATCAGCCACAGATGATTCCGCAGTTTTTTGCCGAGACCGAAGGATGCGACATGGTTTCCGGCAGCCGCTACCTGGCCCCGCTAACAGGCGACAATCCGCCGCCGGCCGACCGTCGCAAGATCAATGAATTGCTCACGGCGCGACTCAATGAGCGCCTGGGCTTGCAGTTGACGGATGCTTTTTGCGGCTTCAAATCGTATCGTGTGTGCCGCCTGCCGGAACTAGAGATTACCGATAACGGTTACGCCATGCCGCTGGAACTATGGGTGCAAGCGGCGCACCAAGGCTTTCGCATCAAAGAGTTGGCAGTCCCACTGGTGTACCTTGACCTCGCGCGGTCCTTCGGCGGTGCGCTCGACGACGCCGACACCAGACTGGCGCACTACTACGAGATACTCGATCGTGCGATTGCGCGGACCCGCGAAAAGCCAACTCCGGCGAAGCAGCGGTCCCTCTGTGGGGAACGCGCTGGATGAGCACGGCAGAGAGCGGCCTATCGTATCGCCGGTTACGAGCGCCGCGCGAACACGGCGCGGTGTTGGTCGATCCGCCGGCGATGCGGGTTCCCGACCTGGTCGCGACGAATATCGCCCGACGCGTCGGTGACTATGATGTCCAAGGACGCTCGCTCGCGTCGTTGATCGAAGCGGGTCGTCAGGAACTGGTCGAAGCCGCGGTGCGCTATACTTCGACCTACCGCTCTGTCAGCGGCGTCACCTCGTGCGACCGGCTCTTCCTGGCCGGCCATCAGCCCGAGTTATTTCATCCGGGCGTGTGGTTCAAGAATTTCGCGCTGGCCCGATTGGCCCGTGAGCAGCAAGCCACGGCCGTGAACCTGGTGATTGACAGCGATACCATCAAGCACACTTCGCTACGAATTCCGGGCGGATCGCGCGACGCCCCGCTGGTCGAATCGATGGCCTTCGATAGTTCGGCGGACGAAATCCCGTTCGAGGAGCGCGAGGTCGAGGACCGCGCTCTGTTCGATAGTTTCGGCCAGCGAGCCAGCGATTGGTTACGCGGCGTCGTTCCGCAGCCGCTGTTGACGCACTACTGGCCTTTGGTCCAGGCGCGCTCGTTGGTGACGCGCAACCTGGGTGAGTGTCTGGCGCAATCGCGTCACGTGTTGGAAGGGGAATGGGGGCTCGATACGCTGGAGATTCCCCAGAGCCAGGTATGCACACTGCCGTCGTTTCACTGGTTCACGGCTCATCTGCTGGCGCATCTGCCGCGCTTTCGCACGGCCTACAATGCCGCCGTGGACGAGTACCGCCGCGTCAATCGTGTGCGCAGCGCCAATCATCCGGTGCCGAACCTCGCGGTTGACGGCGAGTGGATCGAGGCGCCGTTCTGGCTGTGGACGGCATCGTCGCCGCGGCGCCGCCGCTTGTTTGTGCGACGGCATGCGCAAGGCATGACTTTGACCGACAGGCGGCGCGTCGAAGTTGAGCTTCCTCTCAATGAGCAAGGGGAAGTCGGCTGGGCCGTAGAAGTCCTGGCCGGTCTTGCGGAGCGGGGGATCAAGTTGCGCAGCCGGGCGCTGGTCACCACCTTGTTCGCGCGGCTGGTTCTTTCGGATTTATTTATTCATGGAATCGGCGGCGCGAAATACGACCAATTGACCGACGAGTTGATTCGCGGATTTTTTGGCTTGGCGCCGCCGCTCTACCTGGTGATTTCGGCGACGCTGCACCTGGCGGCCACCGTGGGCACGAGTGCTCCTGAGTCGGTGCGGCGGCTCGACCAGGAGCTGCGCGACCTGGAGTACCACCCCGATCGCTGCATTGCGGGCCTGCACGATTGGACGCAAGCGCCGGTGGACGTCGAACATTGGCTGCAGTTGAAGAGCCGCTGGCTGGCGACCGAGCAGACTCGCGAAAATGCTCGCGAGCGGTGCCACGCGATCCGCGCGGCGAACGAAGCGCTGCAGGCTTGGGTCGAGCCGCGGCGGCGCGAATTGGTTCGTGATCGTCTCGAAGCGGTGCGTGAACAGCGTAACTTGTCGGTGCTGACTTCGCGCGAGTATGCATTTTGTCTTTACCCGGCGGACAGTTTGCGGGATTTTTTGCTGGCATTTCGAGGGACAACTCTTTAAACTTCTGTCAAGACGGATCGAGAGTTTCACAGCGGAAAGGATTCACGCCGATGTGCGCTACGACTTCTGCCCTTGCCAGGGCGCGGACGGGGAGCCGCGAGAAAGACGCCGCCAAGCGGCGCAAAGCACGTCGCAACAGCATTTTCTCACGCGGGACAAGCGGGCTGGCGAAATCACAGCCGGTGCCTACCTCGCCCGTAAGTGCTGGGCCTCCCAGTGCGAGCACGGGAACATTGGCCCTCGAGCCTTTCAAGCGGGGGCGTGTTAACCGCGACGGGGCGGGCACGCTGGTCACCGGTTGCGCTGGGGATCACCCCGTGGCGCATCACCTGTTGACCGAAGTTTTTCAAGGGCCATCACGAGACGATTTCTATAGTCTGCTCGACGATCCTTTCTATGAACCGCGCGATCGACTGTTGATCAAACGGGCCGATCAGGCGGTTGCCCACTTGCTGATTACCAAGCGCGTGATGCACTTTGGCGGCCTGGATCTGCCGACCGATTGCCTCTCTTGGCTCGCCACTTTGCCCGAATTTCGCGCACAGGGTTATGCATCACGGTTAGTGCGTTCGGCGGATGATTGCATGCGCCGTGAAGGGGTCGCCGTGGGCCTGTTGAAAACGAAGGTCCCGCACTTCTTTCGACGCTTCGGCTGGGCTCTTTGCGGTCGTCACAATCAAGCCCAGGCCGGAGCCCGCGATCTATTGGCCCAGCTTTCGGCGCGCGGACTACCGCCGGGCCAGGCGTCGGTTACCATTCGCCCCTGGCGCCAGGTCGAGTTGCCGGCGCTGATGCGTCTCTACCGCGACATGACCGCCGGCCGCGGAGGGCACTTCGAGCGGACCGAGGCTTATTGGCGCTGGCTCATCAGCCGCAAGGGTTACGAGCGGATCTATGTCGCCATTGACGGCCCAGATAATTTCGAGCTGGAAGACGATCCGACACGCCTGGTCGGCTATCTGATCACGAGCGAGGACCGCGTGCTGGAAATCGCCACCGCCCAGACGCATCGGCACTTGGCCCCTGAACTTCTCGCCCGTGCTTGCAGCGAAGCGATCGAGCGCGACTACCACATGGTGACGCTACACGCGCCGGCCAATGATCCCTTGATGGAGATTTTTCGTATTGCCGGCGGCACGCTGCAATGCGCGGAAAGCCATCAGGGCGAGGTCTACATGGCCAAGCTGATGAATCCCGTCAACTTCCTCAAGCAGCTTTGCCCCGAGTTGCATCGCCGTGCCGACGCGGCGGCGCTGGTCCGCCCCTGCGAGTTGGGGCTGGTCGTCGACGGCGAGAAGCTGCGTTTGATCATCTCGCGGCGCAGCGTTAAAGTCTCGCGGCGCGGGATCGGTCGGAGCTATTTGGCAACCAACGCCGCCAATTTTACGCGATTGCTGTTGGGCCATCTCGACATTGCTGAAGCCGTGATCGACGGGCGGCTGCGAGCCTCGACGCAAACGGCCACCGAAACCGCGCGCGCCTTGTTTCCACAACTGCCACTGTGGCGTCCGCCGCTGGACGAAATGTGGGCTTAAGGTAGACG
>CAMFLN010000335.1 GCA_945957305.1 uncultured Planctomycetaceae bacterium
GATCCATACCTATGCGGCGGGCCAGTCCGAACCGGCGTCCGGCGCTCGCCGCTATGGGGTGTTCTTCGGAGTCTCGGAATATGAATTCAATACCGTCGCTGAGGAGGTTTCAGGTGGGCAAAGACATCTGAACCTGCCCACCCCCGAACGTGATGCGAAGAGACTTGACGCGCTGCTGCGGGAAGTCGGGCAGTTGAAAGACTCTCGCGTCTACACCAATGAGCAATCGACGCGCCAACAACTGCAGGAAACGATTACCCAATGGCTCCCCGCGGTCACCAGGCCGGGAGATACGGTGTTCATTTACTTTTCCGGGCACGGCGGACAAGTGCCCGATGACAACGGAGACGAGGCAGACGGCCAGGACGAGATCTTGTTGACGCATGATTTCATGGAAGCCGGAATCTTGCAGGGGTTGGTCAAGCGGCACGAGGGGGGGAACCTCAGTCCCGAATGGACGCGACGTGCTGAATCAATGTTGTCGGTGTACCGTGCAGCTTCCACCCCGGCGCTAGGCGCCGCAGCGGTCGCGCGAGCCAGCGGTGTGTCCGACGATCTGTTTGCGCATTGGCTACAAAAGCTCGACGGGCGCCGGGTGGTGGTCGTGCTCGACGTGTGCCACGCGGGTGGCTTTGCCACACAGGAAAAAGGCATCGAAGACCAGAAACTACGGCAGGCCTTCGACTTTTGCGACGGCGAAGCGGGCCGACTCAAGGACCTTGGACAGCCGAATTGTGCCCTGCTATCGGCCTGCGGCGCCCAGGAATCAGCGATGACACGTGGCGACCAGTTCCCGGCGAACCTGGGGCCGCTCAGCGTGCTGACTTCGTACCTCGTCGACGCGTTACTGAAGGCGCGCGGGCCGATCGAATTGCAGGCGGCCAGTGAATATTGCAATCAGGCCATGGATCGTTATTTCACCGAGGCTAACCAGGCACTCGAGTCCGCGGGCCATAAGTTGATCATTCCCCATCACCCGCATCTGATGAATTACTGCCAAGACCCCGTCTTTCTGAAGCCCTAAGGAATGCGGCAGCCGAGGGATGTCACAAATTCCCGATTCGTTTGTAACAGGAGAAGGGAACGTCGAACCGTCTATCGACGCCTTGGAAATCTTCAGTCGAGCAGGTGAGATCATGAGTACGATACTGCATTCCAAAACCGGTCGGGAGGGCGCAATGGGTCGCTGGCCAATCCTTTGCCTGCTGGCGATCGCCTCGCTGGGACGGCCCGCTGCGGCCGCTGAAGCGCCGCAGAATTCTGGCCGGCAATGGGCCCTGCTGATCGGCGTCGAGAAATATCATCGGGCCCCGCGTTTGCGATTCACAATTAATGACGTGCGCGTCTTGTCGCAAACGCTACGCGAGCGCGGCGGGGTTGCAGAAGAACAGATCCTGGAATTGACGGATGACGATCGCAATCCGCGCTTCCAACCTTTGAAAACCAGCATCGAGGCGGAACTCCCGCAATGGCTGGCCAAGGTCGGTCCTCAGGACCGGTTGCTAGTCTACTTCAGCGGGCATGGCTTCCGCGATCCGGCGGGCAAGATGTACCTGGCGCCGCTCGATTGTGATCCGGCGCGGGCCGCCGCGACGGGTGTGCCAGTGGAATGGTTCCGCGAGCAAATCGCCAAGTGCAAGGCGGAGTTCAAGCTACTGGTGATCGATG
This sequence comes from uncultured Planctomycetaceae bacterium, assembly GCA_945957305.1. Classification (GTDB taxonomy): domain Bacteria; phylum Planctomycetota; class Planctomycetia; order Pirellulales; family JACPPG01; genus JACPPG01. The sequence goes on from CAMFLN010000335.1 coordinate 1,669, forward strand.
CCTGCCACTCGGGAAGCGAAAAAGGCGAGGACGAAGACACCGGCGTCGGCGCAAAGGATCTCGGCGAGCCGTTCCGCGACCTTTCGGGCGTTGTCACCTTGGCCGGTTCGACCGGCGATGAGAAGAGTCAGATTTGGGAGGAGAAGGAGCAATCCCTGTTCAGCTACTGGCTTGATCAGGGGTTGAAGGGGCATGCCGATGAAAATGGCGACGGCGACGTTGATATCGACGAGCTGAACAACTTCGTTTACCGCAGCGTGACGCGCACCGCCAAGGCATTCTTCCCCCGGCAGCAAACCCCGGTTCGCATCGTCCGCTCGGGAACCCCTGGCGTGCCGGTCGTACTGCATCTGAAACCCATGTCGCTCAAGCAAGTTCTTAAAGAGACCGCTGCGCAGCTAGGCTGGGTTATGCAGGAGCGGAAGCTGCACAAGGCCGCGGTGTTGGAATTTACCAATGACACAAAGCTGGGCGAGCTGCTGGGGGCCGATTTCGGAGCACTGGGTCGGTACTGTGCCGAGGAATTTGAGCGACAAATGCTGCGAGCCGGCGAAGACAAATACACCCTGGTCGATCGGCGCCGTTTACAGCAGGCGCTGAGCCAACAACGCTTCCGCCTGGAAGATCTGGCCTCGGCCACGGCGATGAAATCGCTGTCGGATCATGTCGGCGGCTTGCCAGTTGTTGCTCTGGGGACGCTTCGCAATCGCCAGGGCCGCGTCGTGACGCTGCAGTGCAAATTAATGAACAGCGAAAGCGGCGAGGTCGTCGGCTCGGCCGGCGGCATCGCGCAGCTCAACGAATCGGAATGGGCGATGCTCGGGCGCAGTGTGATGGTCAAGGACGACGATCGCATGCCTCCCTTGCCGGGCAGTGAATCCGCGGTCGTGCCCGAAGACGCGCTGGTCGAACGCCTGGACGAGCACGCTCAGGGGCCGCACCCGTTGTCGGATCCCAAGTTTCCGTATCGCCTGCGCGTTGTCGTCAATGGGCGCGAACGCCAGGGTGTCTTCCGCGGCAATGACATGATCGTGACACTAAATAAGGGCGAAGTCTACCAGCTTCATGTTGAGAATCGTTCAGGCAGCCTGTGTCTCATGAGACTGCTGGTTGACGGATTGAATACGCTGCCCCAGAAGGAAGAGAACACCAAGGGGGTGGAAACGATGCAAGTGGCGCCGCGCGTTAATCTGTCGGAAGCACGCGCCTGGGTTCTCGATCCGGCGGTGCGGTCCGATTTCGCCGTCGCAGGCTTCGTGACGGAGACCGGTGTGCAAGGTAAGCTCAGGGAGTTCACCGTGGTCGATGCCAGTCAGTCGCTGGCCGCTCGGCAGCAGTTCACGGATCAGATCGGTTTAATTACCGCGGCCTTCTACGCACCCGCGGGCGCAACACGCGGCGCCGGCACGGCGGCTGGCCGTGAACGCCAGGTCGATTTGACGACTCGCTCGGGCGTGCAGCCCGGTGACCTGCTGGGGGTCGTGCATATTCGGTACTCCGACGCTCCCAGCAACGAGAAATCGGCGCAATAACGGGTTGAGCCGGTTAACCGGGATAGTTTCACGAATGATCGTCAGACAATGAAACAGTTGCTCAGCTGCTCCGCGGGACACGAGTGGGAGTGGTCGGACGACGATCCCGATCGATCTCGCTCGGTCCATTGTCCGATCTGTGGACGCGCGGCAGACACACTGATGCCGCCCAGCCGGGGATATCTTGCGTCGGGCTCGGCCGGTGTGGCCGCGAGTGATCTGACGCGCACCGGCCGCCCCACCTCGGCGCCGCGGGGAGGCGGTGATTGGCCCGCCGTGCCGGGCTATGAGATTCGGGCCGAATTGGGGCGCGGCGGAATGGGAGTCGTATATCACGCGTGGCAGAGCAGCTTGCGGCGGGACGTTGCCGTCAAAATGCTGCTCAACGGCTCGCGCGAACGATTTCGCCTCGAGGCTGAGGCGATCGCGCGCTTGCAGCATCCGAACATCGTGCAAATCTATGAAGTGGGAGAAGTTGAGCGAGGCCCCTTTTACTCACAGGAATACATCGCCGGAGGCAGCCTCGCGGCGCGACTGAACGGTACGCCGTGGCCGGCTCAGCAGGCCGCCGATATGGTAGCCGTGCTTGCCGAGGCCGTGGCCTTCACGCACGATCGGCAGATCGTACATCGCGATCTCAAACCCGCCAATATTCTCCTGGGAGAAGGAGACACGCCGAAGATTACCGATTTTGGATTAGCCAAGGAGCTCGATCGGGATTCGGGACAGACCGAGACCGGGGATATCATCGGTTCTCCGTCCTACATGGCCCCGGAACAAGCCAGCGGCGTGACCAGGCACATCACAGGTGCCGTGGATATTTATGCTCTGGGGGCGATCCTCTACGAATTACTCGCGGGGCATCCTCCCTTTCGTGGAAGTACGGCTCTTGATACGGTGTTTCAGGTCTTATCAAACGAACCAATACCCTTGCGTCGTTTGCAGCCCCGCTTGCCGCCCGATCTGGAGACGATTTGCGCAAAATGCCTGGAAAAATCTCCGCAGGCCAGGTATGTAAACGCGCATGAACTAGCCGCCGACCTGCGGCGCTTTCTGGTGGGCGAGCCCATTCATGCCCGTCCAGTGCCGGCTTGGGTGCGCGCGGGCAAGTGGGCTCGTCGGCGTCCGGGGCTGGCCACAGCGATAGGTGTGGCGGCGCTGTCCACCGTCGCGCTGATTGTCGGAGGTTGGACGTATAGCGCCCGCCTGGCCGCCGCCCTGCAACAGGCTGGCATCGAGAAACAGCAGCGCGAAGCGACGTTGGTGCAGGCGCAAAACGTGGTCGATCAGTTGCTCAGTGGGTTTAGCGAGCAGCGTCTGGCCCGGCTGCCGCACTCCGAATCGCTGCGACGTGAACTGCTCACAAGCGCATTGCAATTGTGTGCCGACTTGCAACAGCAGAATCCCGACGAGCCCGACCTGCAATGGCAAACGGGGCGTGCTCAGCGTCAGGCAGCCGACTTGCAGACCATTCTCGGGCAGCCTCGCGAAGCCCAGGAGACCTATGCGCGATCGATCGCCACGCTCGAACTGCTGGTTGCACGGTACCCGCATCCGCGCTACGAGCGGGAGCTGGCCGGGGCTTATCAGAATCGTGGAGTGTTCGCCGCGCACGAAGGAATGCCCGAGGAGGCCGAACTCGATTATCGGCGGGCACTCGATATCTTCAACCGCTTAAAGCGCGATCAGGATATTGATCGTCAGTTGGCCCGTACCTGGGGCAACCTGGGCGTCGCACTGCTGGCGGACTCGCGCATTAGTGAGGCTGCCGAAGTCTTGGGCAAGTCCAACATCCTATTGCAACGTTTGGCCGAAGGATCGACCGACCCGGTCATGCAGCAGGCCCTGGCCTTAAGC
>CAMFLN010000336.1 GCA_945957305.1 uncultured Planctomycetaceae bacterium
GATCGTAGGCGAAATCGGGAGCGGCAATCGTCGTGGCACGATATTCCGAGACAGCAGTGAGCCACCGCAGGGGATGCTGGAAAAAACTCAGGGGAGAAAGCAGCACATTGTGGCGACCACTGTACCAGCATTGGAGGATGCCGCCGACCAGGCCCATGTCGTGGTATGCCGGCAACCAGGTGCAAGCCACGGCATCGTCGACGTCGATCAGTTGCTCCATCTGGTCCAAGTTCGCCAACGCGTTGCCATGGCGCACCAGGACTCCCTTGGGGCTGCCGGTCGAACCTGAGGTGTATTGCAGGAACGCCGGCGTATCTCGATCGAGCCGTGGACCATGGTACTGCTGGGCGAGTTGCAATTCGATCTCATTGCTGGCCACGAGTTGGCCCAACCCGGGGATCGTGCCCAACATGGCGCTCGCCCAGGCCAGGTCGGTCGACGTGCCGAGCAGGATCGATGCCTGCGCATCACGGACAATCGCTTCCAGCCGTGGCAGTGTGCGCGATACGCGCAGCGGGTCAGGAGACATCACGGGAACCGCCACGACACCAGCGTACATGCAGCCGGCCAATGCGGCGATATAGTCCAAGCCCGTGTCGTACATCAACAAGGCGCGATCGCCAGGTTGCGTGATTCGCGACAACTGTACAGCGATCGCTCGGGCTTGCTCATCAAGCTGCGCATAGCTGCGCGACTCGGCGGGGAGCTGCTCGTCCGCAGGCAGGAAAGTAAAGGCGACTTGCCCTGACTGTTCCTCCCCTCGCTGCCGGAACACATCGACCAGGCTCGCCGCCGTCCGTCCGATTTCTCCAGCTCCCTGCTGCGGGAATTGGTAATTCATTTTCATTGAGGTCGACTCTAGTACAACTCGGTGGTAGGCAAAGGACCTGAGCGGTTATCACCGCTCTGATCGGAGTCCATCGTTGGGGTTTTCACGCGTAGAGGAATCACCCTAAGATTCGGTACCAATCTGCAACAAACGTGCCAGCAGTTGCCCCGATCGAAATCGAGTTCGCGTAGGCGTTTACGAAAGCGTGAGTTGTCGTCGCCGCAGCATCCGTTTATGGTTAGAGCGGCCAATACGAATTCCGCAAAGCCCGCAGCTTACCTCTCAGGCAAAATCGGAAGGGCGCGGTCCAGGAAAAGAGAAATACTGGGCGATTCCCGCCAAATTCTCCCGATCCTGTAGCGAGCCTACAGGTGTTACGGATTTGCAGGGCAGTTGGTGCCCTGCGGGCGCGCAGCGCGCGTGGAATTTCCGCTACATCCCCACCAGATTGAGGGAAGAGCCGAGCGGCAGAATCAACTTGCGGGAAAAAGAAGGGGTTCAGCGCCCGGCGAGGCGTTCCATCGTGGGCTCGGGCTGCCACAGAAATAGGAACGTCGGCAGGCGCGCCCTTTCGAGTCCGGGAATGCTCAGCGGCAGAAAACCGCTTTGCAGGGGCACGTTCGCGGTCACGTCATAAGCGGTCCGCGCCCCATCATTGGGCCGGTGCAGCACGACGACCGGCGCCCCTGGTGCTCCACCCATTTGGCGGGCCATATTCGTGGCCTCGTCCAAATAGCCGATCGAATCGACCATTCCACGCGCCAGGGCCTGTTGTGCCGTAAAGACGCGCCCATCAAAAGTCTCCGGCGGGGACTTTGCCAATTGTGGCCGCCGCTCGATCACGACGCGCCGAAATCGTTCGTGAAATTCGTTGGCCATCGTTTGCAGAATCTCGCGCCCCGCCTCACTTTGCGGAGTGATGGGAGTCCCCAAATCGACGTTTTCACCAGCTTTGATGGGGGTGCCGACGACGTTGAACTGGGCCATCGCATCGGTCAGGTTGTACAGGTTCAGGATCACCCCCAGTCCGCCGGTGACGGTCGTGGGGTGGGCGATGACATGATCCGCCGCGGTTGCCAGGTAATAGGCGCCTCCTGTGCCGACGTCCATCAGGCAGGCGATGATCGGCAGGTTCGTGCGCATCTTGAAAGCCTGCAAATCGTGCCACATGACGTCCGCGGCCGTTACTCCGCCGCCCGGGCTATTGATCCGCAGCACAACGGCCGCGTAGCACCCCGAGTTGGCGATGCGATCCAGCTTTTCACGAAACAGTGCGACGGGGTTTTCCCCTTCGCTATAGAGTCCGGTCATGGGCTGGTTGACCAGCAAACCGTCGACGTCGACGATGGCCACACGTCGACCGTTGCCCGGCTCGACCTGGATGGGCGCCACGGGCTGCTGGCTGCGATTACTCGGTGTGATCGCCGTGACACGGCTATTGGTCACCACTTGGACCGGATGCTTACAGCCGGCCAAGAGCGAAACCATTACCAGCAAATATCTCGAAGTGCGGCGAGAGAACATCCGTGTTCCGTTCCTGGGAATTTTACGTCCGCGGTACGGGGGATCCTTCCGACCGCGCCTGGCGCGAGCGCGCGTTTCGTACCATGTTTCGTATCGACCCCGCAGAAGGCTGCACAACAGCCCGGCAGGTCGCAGGATGCGATTGCCCGGCCTTGCCGGAGCCTTGCGTAACGCGATTGTGCTAAGTTGTAGCGGTCAGGAACCCTGCACCGCGCGGCGGCGAATTACTGCGGTTGAGGGGACTGCTTGGGCCGCTGTACACCACTTTTCAGCTGTAGATCGGTATGGCAGAACGGTTCCCGGTACCCGCACTCGCAGACGGTCACATCCATGTGTGGACTGCGCAGATTGATCCTGCGCCGGCCGACTTGCTTGAGCGGACGGTGTGGTTAAGTCGCGACGAACGCGAACGCGCGGCACGATTTTATTTCGATCCCGACCGCCAGCGATATATTGCCGCGCGCGCCACGCTGCGTCAGCTGCTTGCCGGCTATATGCATCTGCTGCCGGGCAAAATCAGTTTCTCTTACGGTGCTCGAGGCAAACCGGAAGTTGTGCCACCGGCCGACGCTCAGCCGATCAGCTTCAACGTGTCGCATCGCGGGGCTTTGGCGCTGTACGCTTTCACGATAAATCGCGAAATTGGGATCGACGTTGAGCAGCTGCGCGAGGTGCCTGAAGCTCTGGCAATCGCCCGCAATCATTTCACCCCGGCCGAGACGAAGCTTCTCGAACAAGCCAACAATCCGACGACGCTGCAGGAATGTTTCTTCCGCCTGTGGACGCGGAAAGAGGCCGTGATCAAAGCCGTGGGGACCGGGCTGGCCATGCCGCTCGATGAGTTCGACGTCAGCTCGGGCCGCGAGGAACCTGATGCCTGGCGAACTGTAGAAGTGCCGGCGCGACCGGAGACTTCCTGGTCGGTGCGCGACCTGGTGATCGCGCCCGGTTATCGCGGGGCCTTATGCGTGGCCGGATCGCCGGTCGAGATCCAGCATTGCGGCTCCGCGGCGCTCCTGTAGTTCGCTGCTAACTCTTGGCGGCCGGCTCGGCCGAGAAGTCCACTTTGGGGGCTTCTTTCGCCGCTTCGGGGGGCTTGAAGTACTCGGCGCTTTTCACGCCCGCGATCGAGGCATAAAGACTCGAGGGGAAACGTCGTACGAAGACGTTCATCGTTTCCACGGAATCGTTGTACCGCTTTCGCTCGACGGCCAGGCGGTTCTCGGTGCCGGCCAGCTCATCCTGCAACTTCAAGAACGATTCGTTCGACTTCAGCTCGGGATACTTCTCCTGCAAAAACAGCAAACGCGACAGCGCCTGTTCCACGCCGTTGGCCGCTTCGGCCTTTTGCGCGACCGTGCCCGACTGCTGCGTTTGGAAATAGGCCTTGCGCGCTTCGGCGATGCCGAGAAAAATCTTCTGCTCTTGGGCCGCGACTCCCTTGACGGTTTCGACCAGGTTGGGGATCAGGTCGTAGCGGCGCTGTAATTGGTTTTCGACCTGTGCCCAGTGCTGCTTCACGCTTTCGTCGAGCGTGATCGCTTCGTTGTAACCCTGATAAACGCACCCGCCGACGACGAGCGCCAACACCAACAGACCCAGGGCCGCGAGGGGCAAGGTTTTCATCGAAACGCCTTCCAGAAAAGTGCGAGATGTCAGGCCACTCGATTGTAGTATCTGGCCCGCAAAATGGGAGTGGCCCGATCGCACCAACACCATTGCCGTCGAGCAGTCTCTTGCCCGGGTCAACGCCCCTCGATCCGATAAAGGTGCGTCTCCGTGCGGAGAAACAGCGCTTTGCCATAGACGGCGGGCGAGGCCATGCAGCCGGCGTCGAGCGTGTTCGTGGCGAGCAGATTGTACTCGTCCGCCGCCTCGACGACGAACGTCCGACCGTCCTGGTTGCAGAAGTAGATGTGCCCTTCGCTGTAGAGCGGCGAGGCTGTGAAGTCTCCGCCGAGCCGCTTCTGCCACAGTGAACTGCCGGTGGTCGCGTCCAGGCAGGTTGCGACGCCACGATCATGGACCATGAAAAGTCGATCACCGATCAACAACTGTGAAGAGCGACTGGGAACGCCTTCTTTGCACTTCCAGTCGACGTGCGTATCCGTGACGTCGCCGCGGCCTCCCATGCGGAGCGCGAAGAGCTTGAAGCCGCCATCGGCGGAATTTAGGAACAAATGCTCTTTATTGAACAGCGGGCGCGCGGCGGCGTTCATGCCGCCGTGATTGACGCGCCACAATTCTTCCCCGGTCAGCGGCTCGTACCCGATCGTGGCGCCGGCGCTCGGATAGACCAATTGCGGTTTGCCCCCGACGTCGACAATCCGCGCGGTACAATATGCTTTTTTCTGATCACCGTCGTCGGTTCCATAATTGATTTGGCGATCGCGCCGCCAAACGGTCTTACCTGTCTGTTTGTCGAGCGCTGCCACATACTGATAGTCGAAGCCATCAAACGACACGATGAAGAGTCCGCCGTACAGAATGGGGGACGCGCCCGCGCCGCGAAAATGGTCGCAGGGCAAATCCTGCCGCGTCCAAAGTACCTTGCCCGAGGTTGTGTCGATGCACGCCGTACCGGGCGAGCCGAAGTGGACGTACACGCGTCCCGCCTCGATGACAGGCGTCGGCGAGGCGTAGCTGTTGAACGCGTGACAGAACTGCGGCTTGGGGATCTCGAAGACGAGTATGTCGTGCAGC
>CAMFLN010000337.1 GCA_945957305.1 uncultured Planctomycetaceae bacterium
ATCAGAACCTGTGCTGCTGCCTGTCAGTCCGCGCATGAGCGAAGAACCGCTACGACAGGAATTGAACACCGCCAGCGCGGACATCAAGCAGCGTGTCCGCGCCGCAATGGACCTGGCGTGGATGGCGCGCACCGAACGCGGTGAACCCATCGACATCAGCTGTCTGCGTTTGGGACAAACCTGCGTTCTGCATATGCCGGCCGAGCTGTTCATCGAATATCAACTTGCCGCGCAGCGCATGCGTCCTGACAGTGTCGTGGCGATGGCCGCTTATGGAGATTACGGTCCCGGATACATCGGCACCGAGATCTCTTACTCGCAGGGTGGCTACGAAACCGGGATCGCCTCGCGCGTCGCTCCTAGCGTCGAAGCCATCCTCATGCGGGCCATGTCAAAGCTGCTGGAATGAGCCTGCGTGTCAGCGCTGAAACTCGCGCCAGGCCGGCATTGACGCAGATGGTTCAGTCATCGAAGGTCGCACGTCACGAATGCGCACTCGCGGGCGGGTAGGGACAAAGGACAAAGGCTCAGGCGAATCGACCACCGTCACGTTGCCGGCCATATCGCGCACTTCGAGCCGTAGATAGCCGCGTTCCGGAGTGCCGGGAGCCGGTGTCCAGGTGTATTGCCCGGTGTTTTGCAAGTCGAGGCCGATGGCTGACCACGGACCGCTAGGATCGGTGCTCAAATAAAGCGAGACCGGACGCTCGGCGAGGAGCGCGTCACTGGCTTCCCAGCGAATCAGAAACGATCCCGGCTGCGCGTTGGGACCAACTTCGAGCGGCGCCAGGCGCGCGACCGGCTTGGTATAGTCGGTCCCGATCCACATATCGGGTCGATCGCCGGCTTTGGGGCGATCTTCTTCACCCCCAGCGCCAGCGACGACGATGCGGAATCCGTACAGGCCCTCATCTTCGACCATGACAAAGGCCGGCCCTTGGCCGTCTTCGTCTGTGCCGAAGAGTGCCCAATTCGTGCCGCCGTCTTTCGTCCCCCAAATTTCGATTTTCGGAGCTGCCGGGGGATTGATCGCGTCGAGTTCATAGTCCAATTCGATGCGGCGGGTATTGATCATGCGCGGACGGATGCCCGGCGGCAGGTTTTCATACAGGGGCGCCGCGGCACGTCCGCCGCCACCGAGCGCCGCGGATTGAGCACCCAGGGGCTCGGTCGACGTCGGCACCATGGCCGGGCCAGGCAAACGCGGGCCGTCTATTTGTTCCAACTCGCGACGAGTGCGCGGTGCTGACTGCCGCGCATCGATGTGAGTCGGCGGCAGCCCAACCTCTTCGGGCTGCGTCGGGACGGGCAAGTATTGTTCGGTGGGTTGCGCCAGGACAGTTTCTGGGTGTGGCGAGGGGAGAGTCTCTGCCGTCGCTCCAGGACCAATTTCCTCGGTGATTGTGCCGTACCTCGCGGGGCTACCGGCGAGGGAACTGGCGTCGAACGATCGCTTGGGGAAGTTACCCGGCATCGTGGGCGGATCGGCCGTTCCCAGGGGCGTATCTTGTGTTCGTTCGCCCGGCCACGGGGAAGCCGCTGTATTGTCGTCGTCGGCCGTAGGATTCTTGTCGCCCGGCGCGCGTCGTTTGGCAACTGCCGGCGCAACGATGCGCTGCGCCGTGGCGCGGTTGCCTGCCAGGTCAAACACCTCGGCGCGAACTGTGATCGGCACGGAGCGGGCCTCGGGGACCCAGGTCGCTTCGCGCGCCGACACGGTCGCGCCCACAGGAGGCAAATCGACTGCCACCGGCATCCACGGACCGTCAGGGCCCACCTGATATTCGACGCGCAAGCTATCGGCCCGCAGGTGAGGATCACGAACACGCCACCGCGCATGCACTTCGCCGCCCGTTCCGCGCTCGGCCAGCAATTCGAGCACGGGCGGATCGGTGTCGAGCACCACGATCAATTCGGGGTGGGGCGGTCCGACGGGTTGCAGTTCGCCATGATCGTCCTTGGTGCGCACCATGAAGCGGTATTCTCCATCGCGCGACGCGCGGAACAGAATACTGCTGTTCACCGGAGCGGCCTTGGCGTGCAAGTGCCAGGGCCCTCCCATTTCCGAAACATGCAATTGCACTTCGACGGGTTTACGCGCGCCTGGCTCTGACGGATCCATGACAAACGGAACACCGAACGAGCTTTGCCGCGTAAAAATCGGTTGCGGTAGCGCAGGCGCCACCGGCACCTCGGCTGCCGCCAGGGCGGGCAAGAGTGACCAGAACATGACTAGACTGGCAAGCATCCGCATCGGCGATGATTTCGCAAACGAGATCGTGGTGGCCGCGCGCGCAGCCTCTACCTGCACTACGTTTCTGGCGCAGCGGCTCGCAATCAGATATCGGCGCTGCCGGTCGTATGGCTTGAGCAACAAGCAACGGTGCGCGAAGTGGCGCAAGGAGGGAGGTTGCGGCGGTGCTGGCCGCAATAAGCTGCGCGAGCCTGGTGGGGCTGCTGATCTCGCGGCGTTTTCAGCCGTCAATTACGCCTGGCGGCGCACGGACGACGTGTAGTCGTTGCCACCTAGATTCCGGGCGTAAGCTAGCAGTCGCAGATTCAGCCCTGCGCCATTTCCGCGCGGGTGTCGGCCACGATCTTTACATATTGTCGAGCGAGCGACTCGACGCGGGCGAAGTCGCCCGCCGCCACGGCGCGCGGTTCGACCAGTGAGCTGCCGATGCCGATAGCACATGCCCCGGCGCGGAGAAAGTCGGCGGCGGTTTGCAGGTTAACCCCGCCGGTCGGCATAAGACGAATCTGCGGCAACGGCGCGCGTAGCGCCTTTAAGTAAGCAGGTCCGACAGTGTCAGAGGGGAAAACCTTGACGGCGTCCGCGCCCGCTTCCCACGCCGTCAGTACCTCGGTCGGAGTAAAGGCACCGGGAAAGACCGGCTTCCCATACCGCCGGGCGAGCTGGATCACCTCGGGCCGCACGACCGGCGAAACCAGGAACTCGGCGCCCGATTGAATGGCCAGGCGAGCGGTCTCGGTGTCGAGGACCGTGCCGGCGCCGAGTAGCACGCGATCGCCCAGCTGCGCGGCCAATCGTGCGAGAACTTGTTCGGCCTGGGGGACCGTGAAAGTGATTTCGATGATATCGATGCCACCGGCGGCGAGCGCCTCGGAGATTTCGGGAAGCCGGCTGCTATCAGCGGCGCGCAGAATCGCCACGATACCGGTGCGTAAGATGCGCTCCATTCGATCAACTCTTCCCACGCGGTTCACTCCTCGATGTCTGGGGCCGGCGGTGTCTGTGCCAAACGGCATAGCGCGGCCGTCGTTCGCCGTGTCCTGCTCATGCCGCCGCGGCTGCGAGCCGAGAAATGCATCATCGTCCGCCGTGACGCAAACGCAATGGGGTAGGGGAGGTACGTTTGCCGAAGCTGAGGCGAAATCGCCGTAAAGCTAGACGCTAGCGGATGGTACGTGCATAATATTCGGATGAGGCAAAGTAGCAGGGCAGGGCACCGCCAGATTTGCGTGCCCTTGACGGTTTTCGCATGTGGGACTTCTTGCACACTTCGACGGCGCAGCTTGTCCTTGGATTCAGCGCAGTCGCCATTTTAGTGGCCATCGGCATTTACGTCGCGGGCAGAGTGAAGAGCAGCGTCCGCGAAGACGGAATAACGACCAACGAGATGCTCACGAATTTCCGCGAATTGCACAGCCAGGGTGAGCTAAGCGACGGCGAATACCGAACAATAAAAGCAATGCTGTCAGCCCGTCTTCAGGAGGAGATAAGAGAGAGCGGCAAAGAGGGTTAAGAACGCTTGTCGGAGAGTCTGACTTAGAGAAACCTTGCGTTCTATACCGGTGCCCTTCTCCGCGGAGACAACTTGCCAGGATCGGATCGGACAGTTGGCTGAACACGCGACCACGTAATCTCGTATGCAAATGCGGCTCGACGCAATTCCCAGACTAGGACGGTCAGGCCAAGCCTCTCGAGCGACATCTGGAGCTTATTCAATCCCGGCGAGATCCACGACGCGCCTCGCGGGACTTGATTCGGAAAGGAGTTGGTATGGCTGGTAGTCGGGATCTGGGGGGTACGCGCCGCGGCGGAGGCACGACCAAGAAGAACGCCTTCTGTTCGTTCTGCCGCAAAAGTTATCGCGATGTGGGGCCGCTGGTCGAAGGACCAGGCGACGTCTATATCTGCGGCGAGTGCATCGAACTGTGCCAGTCGATCCTCGAGCAGGAACGACGCCGGCGCGGCAGCAGCAAGCAGCTGTTCAACAAGGTGCCCACGCCGCGCGAAATCGTCACGCAGCTGGACGAGTACGTCATCGGACAGGAAGAGGCCAAAAAAGTTTTGGCCGTGGCCGTCCATACGCACTACAAGCGGTTGATGTTGGGCAGCGAGCCCTCGGACGTGGAAATCGACAAGTCGAACATCTTGTTGCTCGGCCCGACCGGCTGCGGCAAGACGTTGCTTGCCCGCACACTGGCCCGCATTCTCAATGTGCCGTTTGCGATCGGCGACGCGACCACGTTGACCGAAGCGGGTTACGTGGGCGAAGACGTCGAGAACCTGCTGTTGAAGCTGCTGCATGCGGCCGACTTTGATCTCGAAGCGGCCCAACGCGGCGTCTTGTACATCGACGAAATCGACAAGATCGGCAAGACAAGCCAGAACGTGTCGATCACGCGCGACGTGTCGGGCGAAGGCGTTCAGCAGGCCTTGCTCAAAATGCTCGAAGGAACCCTGGCCAACGTTCCTCCGCAAGGGGGGCGCAAGCATCCCGAGCAGCAATACATCCAGATGGACACGAGCAATATTCTGTTCATCTGTGGCGGAACCTTCGTGGGGATCGAGAAGATCATCAGCAAGCGTCTGGGACGCCGCACGATTGGCTTCGGCCAGGAATCAGGCGCCGCGGCGGGCGAGTCGGATCTGTCGACGCTACTGTCGCAAGTCACGAGCGACGACATCCTGGAATTCGGTTTGATTCCGGAATTGGTCGGCCGTTTGCCCGTGATCACGGCGCTGAAGCCGCTGGATACCGACGCCTTGGTGCGCGTGCTGCGTGAACCGCGGAATGCCAT